>JAQGOT010000104.1 GCA_028293465.1 Pedosphaera sp.
GGCGCCAGCCAAGGCGCGACGAGGGAGCATATCCAAGGTGATCTGCGACCGAGGAGCAACGCCGGCTGGCACCCGGAGGACCAGCAGATTGTGTCAGGTTATTCCCGCACGAGGCCGAAGGCGGGAATCCGTACCTACAGCGGCGCGCAGTACGCTCACCCCGCCTCGCGTGTTTGCACAAAAACTGATCTGCGCCAGTGCGCAGCTCACTTTCCTTTTGCATCTACGTTGCGAGGTGGCTAATACTCTTGATTGGACCCACGCATTCTGTGATGCGCCATGAAAGAACCTGCGCCTGTTGATATCGGAAGCCATCGGGACGCCCCGGCGCTGCAAGCCGGCGCCCGTTCGCAGGGAGTCACGCGGTTCGATGACCTGACTTCGCTCGCGGCCTGTGCATTTCAGGCACCCTTTGCGCTTCTCACGCTGATAAACCAGCCCCAGCCGCGGGTCGTCTCGTCTTTCGGCCTCGGGGCCAAGGCCATTGAGTCTTTCACACCACCGACCCTGCTCCCAGGAGAGCTTCTCCTGGTGGCGGACACGCTTCAGGATGAGCGGTTTCGCGACCATCCGCTGGTGATGGGCGAACCTCATGTTCGATTTTACGCAGGTGTCACTTTGAGTCGGCCGGATGGCAAACCGGCGGGTGTCCTTTGCGTCATGGACCGGGTCCCCCGCCTGGTCAGCGCCCAAGCGCAACAGGCCTTGTCCAGCCTGGCCCGCCTGGCCGAGGCGGAACTCCCCGGTACGCCGGCGACCCCGTGGCACGAGGGGATTGATCTTCTGGAGGCCGTGGCACCCGCCGTCAATGAAACCAGAGAACTGGAATCGGCCCTGTCGATCACCCTGCGCAAGCTCCTCGACGCCAGTGGCTGGATCCTGGCGCAGGCTTGGATCCCCCGGGCCGACGGCACCGTGCTCGAATGCAGTCCGGCCTGGCACGCCACCCGTCCCGACTTGGGAACCTTTCGCGCTGCCAACGAAGGCTTGACGTTCGCGCCCGGCATCGGCTTGCCCGGACAAGCTTGGGCGGCCCGGAAGGCGGTCTGGACCCAAAGCATGGAACCACAGCCTGGCTGCGCCCGCGCCGCCATTTGCCGCGCTGCCGGACTCCAATCAGGCATGGCCTTTCCCGTCCTCGCGGGACAGGAAGTCTTGGCGGTGATGGAATTTTTTAAATTCGAACCCAAACCGGAAGACGGACGGCTTTTCAAGTTGGTTTCAGCCACCGCCAGCCAACTCGGCTCCATCCTCCATCAAAAGCGCGCCGAGGAAAGCCTCCTCCGGGAGCGCAATCTTTCCGAATCCCTCATCAACAGTCTGCCCGGGATCTTCTATCTCTTCAATCAGCAGGGCCGTTTCCTGCGCTGGAATCGAAACCTCGAATTGGTTTCGGGTTACTCCGCCGGGGAATTTGCCACCCTCGGTCCGCTGGATTTCTTCAGCCCTGAAGCCAGGAATTTGATGGCTGCGCGGATTGAGACCGTGTTCGCGCAGGGCCAGGCGGAGGTCGAAGCCACCTTCCTGTCAAAGACCGGGGTGCGCACGCCCTTTTACCTCACCGGCTCCGCGATGATGTTCGACGGCAAGCCTTGCGTTGTCGGCATGGGAATGGACATTACCAAACGGAAACGCGAGGAGGAGAGCCACGCCGCGCTTTCCAAGCTGGGCCAGAGTTTGAGTTGCTGCAGCACGGCCCAGGAGGCGGCGGAGATCATCAGGGATATCGCGGATGAACTGTTTGGCTGGGATGCCTGCGCCATCAACATGTATTTCGGTGACATGGTGTATCCCATCCTTAACATGGACATCATTGATGGGCAGCGAAGCCATGTTGAGGAGCGTGACCTTCCCAGCGCGCCGAGCGCCCGCGCCCTACGGGTCATGAAACACGGGGCCGAGTTGTTCCTGATTGATAATCCGGTCGGGTTCTCCCCGGAAGCCAAGGCCTTTGGCAACCGGTCCTGCCCCTCGGCCTCCATCATGATGGCGCCCATCCGGAACCGGACCAGCGCGGTCGGCATCCTCACCTTCCAAAGCTACACCCCGCGCGCCTATGACGAGCAGGATCTGGGCATTCTGCAAACCCTCGCGGATCATTGCGGCGGGGCGCTGGAACGCATCCGCGCGGAGCAGGAGCTCAAGAGTTCCGAAACCCGCTTCCATTCCATTTGGGAAAGCTCCGTGGACGGCATGCGGTTGACGGATGAACGCGGCATGATTGTGGCCGTCAATGAGGCTTTCTGCCGGCTGGTGGGGCTGCCTGCCGCCGACCTGGTCAACCACCCTTTCACGGTGACCTATTCGACGGCAGAGAACCTCGAACAAATCCTGCTGACCTACCAGCAACGCTTTCAAAGCCGCAGCGTGGAAAAGATGATCGAGCGCAAGCTCACCTTCCGCAGCGGCAAAACCGTCGAGCTCGAAGTCACCAACTCCTTCATTCATCTCCCCGACGAACAAGGTCTCCTGTTGGGGCTGTTCCGCGACACCACCGAGCACAAGCGGGCGGAGGAAGAGTTGCGGAAATCCGAGGCGCAGCTCCGCCTGCTGTGGGAAAATTCCCTCGACGGCATGCGGCTTCTCGACGAACACGGCACCTTCATGATCGTCAACGAAGCCTACTGCCGCTTGGTTGAGAAGCCGCGCGAGGCCCTGCTCGGACAATTGCTCTCCGTGGTTTACGATACCGTCGAAGGGGAGCGAATCCTCACCCAGCACCGCGACCGTTTCCGGAGCCGCCTTGTTCCGCCCCATCTGGAACGCGAGGTCACCCTCTGGAACGGGAAACGGATTTTTGTTGAACTCTCCAATTCCATGCTGGAGGTCGAAGGGCAGCCGACCATGCTCCTCAGCGCTGTCCGTGACATCACGGTGAGCAAGCGCGTCCAACGGCGCATCCAACTCCTCGAGCAACAGCGTGCGCTCGAGAAGGAGCGCGACCGCATCGCCCGTGACATGCACGACGACGTTGGCGGCAGCCTCACGCGCATCACGCTGTTGAGCGAAATCGCCGAGGCGGAGATCGCCTCGGGCAAAATCACCGTCTCCGAGGATGCCAAATCGCGGATCCAAAAGATTTCCGCCATGTCCCGTGAAGTCGTGCGGAACATCGATGAAATCGTCTGGGCGGTGGACCCTGGAAATGACAGCCTGGAAAAGTTCGGCAGCTACATCTGCCACATGGCCGAGGAATTGTTGAAAGTCACCCCGATTAACTGCCGCCTGGATGTCCCCACCCTCTTCCCCCACTATTTCCTCGGCTCCGACGTCCGCCACAATCTGTTCCTGGTGGTCAAGGAGTCCCTGAATAACATGGTCAAACACGCCCAAGCCTCCGAGGTCTCCCTCCAGATGGGCATCGCCGGAACTCACTTTACGATCCGCCTCCAGGACAACGGCCGCGGCTTCGAAGCGGCGGAATCCAAGCCTTTCGCCAACGGCCTCAACAACATGCGCATGCGCATGGAAAAAATCGGCGGCTCGCTCAAACTCGAAACCCGCCCCGGTCACGGCACCACCACCACCTTGGGGATTAACCTTGAACGCTGATCGCGGCCTTGCCGGCATGATAAATCGTATTACATGTTTGGGTAATTGTGCAGGCGGCTTTCCGTTCTAAACTAATTTCGACGAATGGCCATTACTATTTCGGTTGTTGATGACGACGATGAGATCCGCGAAAGCCTGGTCTTCCTGCTCAATCAGGAGGGCGGCTTTCGTTGCGTGAGCCAGTATCGCACTGCCGAGGCCGCCATGGTGGGCGTCCCCGAAGATCGGCCCGATGTTCTCCTCATGGATATCAACCTGCCGGCCATGAGCGGTATTGAATGCGTCCGCAAGCTCAAGGGACTGCGCCCCGACCTGCTCGTGGTCATGTTGACCGTTTACGAGGACACTGAGAAAATTTTCCAATCTCTCGCGGCCGGCGCTTGCGGTTACTTGCTCAAGCGGACCTCCCGCTCCGAACTCAGCCAGGCCATCCGCCAGGTCGTCACCGGAGGTTCCCCGATGTCCAGCCACATCGCCCGCAAGGTCGTCCAATACTTTCATCAGATGCCGGCGCCCGACGAAATCGCCACTCTGTCCAAACGCGAGGAGGAAGTTCTGCACCACCTCTCCCAAGGCTACCTCTACAAAGAGATTGCGGATCGGCTGTCCATCAGCATCGATACGGTGCGCAAACATCTCAACAGCATCTACAACAAGCTCCACGTCCATTCCCGCACCGATGCGGTGGTGAAATACCTGCAAAAGTAACCTCTGGCATGGTCGCGGATGGGAACTCATTCCTGTGGCGGCTTCTGCCTGCCAGCCGGATGAATTCGGGAATTCTTTACGCTGTTCTGGTTGCTGTACTGCCTGGTACCGCAGTAACACGAAGCACCCTTTTGTGGCCGGATGCGCCTCGGAGCGTTCAAAGTTCTTTGGATTTTTCTGGACAGCGTTGGCCGGGGATTTAGTCTGGCACCCGTCTGCCAACGTGGTGTTTGGCGGCATGACTTTGTTGTAATTGATTATGCGCTGGCTTTTGCCCTTTCTGCGGAGCGTGTTTGGTTTTGGCCGCAATTCCACCGGTGGTGGGCGCCATCACCTCATGGGCATGTATTTCGACGAGAGCAACAGCCGGGGCAGGCGCAAATCCAACCGCGACCGGGCCTGAGCCAGGTTCGTCCGCAGGCTCCTCATACCTTACCGCGCAGGGAGATTTCCAGGGTTCAAGGGTTCGGGAGCAGGTGCCGCAACTCCATGACCAGCACCAGCCACCAGATCAGCCATATCCCCCCTTTTACATAGCAGTAAACCGAGAGGAACCCGGCCACAACGCGCAGGACGATCACCTCCACGAGCCAACCTGTGGTCGGCAGGGTTGAGGAACTCAGTTTCGCATACAGGACGAAAAGTTCGAAGCTCACCGTCAGGACCAATGCGCTCGTCTGACGTCGAAACAACCGCATGAAAAATGCGTACGGCGCGAAGCACAGGAACAACGGATCAAAGGCTAGGCTGAAAAGGCTCATCGCCAGCCAGGATCTCCAGTCAGAAGGAAAACTCGTGGGCGAGAGTACGCGCCAATAAGGATCGACCGCGAACCGCAGGACCAGGGCGGACACCACCCCGCCCAGCGTGGCGAGCATCCAAAGCCGGGCCTGCCACTGAAAGGCCAGCACGCGTTGACCGGTGTATTTGAGGTGCCAGCCGAGCACGAACGACCAGAGCATGAAGGTCACCCAGAGCAGCATCAGCCACGAAAATAACAGGGGCGCAGGCGATGCCGACCACAACGCGAGGCGCGGATAGCAAGCCAGCGAAGTAATCAACGCCGCCAAGCCGGCACCGGCGAGAACCTTGGGCTGAGCGAGCGAACGCATGCTGTAAGATCAGTCCTTCGCATTTTGGCTCACGGGATTCAATGGCAAAGTGTGCCAGACTTTTTGGCGGCCCTTCCTTGCCCACCTGTTCTCCCGAGTTGGTCCCGCCCTGGATCAGCGACAACCGCGAAGCGGCGGCGAAGTTGTCCGTCGTCATGGCGATAACGGTGCCGCTGAGGAGGGTCGCGGTCTTGGTGCGGCGCAGCCGGCTGTCGTAGCCGTTGGTGATGGTGTCTTGCCGACCGCGTCGATCAGGCTGTCACAATCATGGGACCGGCCCTTTCACGCGCGACGTCACGGAGCGTGATTTGCCGGGTCTTTCAGCATCTGCGGCGGCGGCGGAAAAAAGCGGCTGTAATACCGCGCTGAACGATAATACGTCAGTTGCGCCGTGCGCCAGTTGTTCAACTGCGTGCTCAACAACTCGGCCACTTCAGGCCGCGTTTCCACCAGGTTCCGCCCCTCTCCCGCATCGCGGTCCAGATCGTAAAGATAACGGTCGCCTTTGCCATTGTCCTCGAAATATTTCCAATGTCCCGCTGCCAGCACTCCGTCCGCATTCACCAACCCATCCACGTGCATATAGAGACAGCGCCGCTCTGCGGGCGGGCGATTGGTTGACAGCACATCGATCCCCTGGAAATTTGGATGCACCCGCAACCCCAGCCGCGCCAGCACCGTGGGAACCGCATCGATCAGCGACGTTGGATAATCCTCCTGGCCCGCTTTGAAATAACCCTTGCCCGTCATCAGCAGGCACGTACGGACCGACGGATCGTACGGCAGGTTGGCATGCGACGGCAGGCCGTTCTCATAAAACGATTCCCCGTGATCGCCATAGACCACGAAGATGGTGTGCTCGTCCGCGCCGCTTTGGTGCAGGAACTCCAACATCTGACCAATCAGCATGTCCACGCCGTGAATCGCATTCAGATAAGTGTTGCGAACCTGCTCCTTGATCGCCACCGGGTAATCGTTGAACGCGCACCCCTCGGGAACCCCCGCGGGCTGGAACCAATTGGCGTCCTTGATCGAAGACTCGTACGGAAAATGCGAATCACTCAGGCTCACCGTGATATAGAACGGCTGCTTCTCCTTCAGCTTCGCCCCCATCCACTCCATCGCCGTCCCCGCCGTGATCCGATCCGGAACCAGGCGCACCCGCACACTGTCGCCATGCACCAACTCCGGGTGCGTTTGCACCTCCTCGCGCTTGCGCGACGCCGCATCCACCATGAGGTCCAGCCCCGGCGTGACGAGAAACTCATCCATCCCGCACCACGACTCGATGTCGGAGGCGATGTAGGCAGTCGCATACCCGTACGGCTTGAGCACGTCGTAAATCAGCGTCTTCGGCCACGGATCACTCGCCTTGTACGCCACCAG
>JAQGOT010000134.1 GCA_028293465.1 Pedosphaera sp.
GGATGCGCAGGTCGGTGATGGTGCGGATGGCGGCCCACTGCAGGAAATACATGCTTAGGTAAGAAAACAATCCGCGCAGGAAGATCATGGCCGGAATAAAAGCGACAAGCAGAACCACCGCCCACGCGTGGGTTTTTGCGCCAGAGGCCAGTGCGTTTCGGGCGCTGTCCAGCCAATCCCAAACAGATTGGGGCACCCGATCCTGCACAAACCGGGGCACCCCCTTTACCTGTGACCGTACGGAAGCACCTTTGCGTAGTTCCCGCGGCCAGGCATCCTGAAGCAGCAGGCGGTTCAGGCTCATGATGCCCTCGGGCTGAGGAGGCTGGGCCAGTGCTTGTCGGGTTTCGGGCGACAGATTCACGCCAGCAAAGCGTGCCGGGTCATAAACCGATGGACCGAGGATGATGAGGTTGAGTTCGGCGGCGAGTGAACTCCGCCATAAGTTGGTGCCTGAACCGGACTCGGGGTGGCTGGATAACTTTTGCCTGGTTTCCGGGGAGATGCGGCTTACCAGATATTTGGACACCTCGTCCGGTGGCTGCCGCAAGCGGACCGTGAGCGCCGGGACATCCTTGATATCGTCGACCACGAAAGCGGTGTTGCCCGGGGAGAAAATGAGTTGGAAGACAAAAGTGAAAACGGCAATCACCAAGGGTTCCAGGAAACCGGCGATGATGCCAGTCAACACTCCCCATAGGAGCCGTCCGCGATACGGCTTGGCCAAGCCCCAAATTTTGAACAAAAACGAAATCATTTAGCAGGACGAGTATGCTATCTAGAGATTACCGAGACCAGCAGTTTGTCAGGGCTAACGGGGCGTTCCAGCCCCAAATTGCTGGCAGACAATCCCGGCAACCCGCGCGGGATCAATTTGCGCGAGACATTCCGCCCGGTCCGCGCTGCCGCCGGGGAGAATGCAGAGGTCGCGGCAGGAGCAGGGGGCGGTCAGGGCGAGGTGGTTCGGGCCGGGGGGCAGCCAGGCTTGGTATTCTTTTTGTTCGCGGATGAAGGAGAGCGTGGGAACGTTCAACACCATCGCCAGGTGAATGACCCCGGAGTCCGGCCCGATGTGCAACCGGCAGCGTTGCAGCACGCCGGCCAGTTGCGCGATGGTCAGGTTCTCGGGCAATATTTGGAGTCGCGGGTCGTTCACACTGGCATGGAACTGCCGCAGGCGTTCCCGTTCCCGGTCTTTGGCCCCGGCGGAAGCCACGAAGCGCAACCCGGGCTGCTGCTGCCAAATTGCCGTGAGCATGGCGGCGTAATGTTCCAGCGGCCACTCTTTGAGGGGTTTGGCTGAGTTGATGGAGAGGTGGATCGCGCCCTGGGGGACAACACCCTCGGCCCAACGAGCGGAGGCGGCGTCCACGCATAGGTCAAATCGCGCGGGGGTGAGGGTGATTCCGCACGCCGCCAGAACCTGACGCCGTTGTTCGAACACGGTCAGATCGGGACTTTGCCGGGGGACCCAGTTGGGGATCAGCCAGCGATTCCAGAAATGCCGGCGTCCCACGGCGTGCGCGACCCGCCAACGCGCGCCACTAAGCGCGGTCAGGATGGTGGCCCGGTCCACACCCGCGAAATTGAAGGCGAGATCGAATTTTTCCCGCCGCAAGGCCTGCATGAGCCGCCACTGTTCGCGCAGCGTGCGTTTGGCAGGATCGAGGACGAGCGACCACGCCTGATCCACACACGGGGCAAGCCGCAATATCTCAGCGCCCACGGGTGCGGAGACGACGTGCAGCGCAGCGTGGGGATAGTTGCGCTTGATCTCCCAGAGGGCCGGAACGAGGTGTATCGTGTCGCCCAGAAAGGCCAGATCGACGACCAGAATTTTCTTCGCTGGGAGGGTCGCGGCGTGGAAGCCTTTCAAATCCATCGGCTGCATCGCGGTATGGCATAACAAGAACCACCTTGCGCTGACGATGAAAAAAATGCGGATTGGCGGGGAGGTTTTTGTCTTTTCAGAGCTCTGTCCGGGTGATTGACTTGGTGGAATGAAGATTTGCGGGTGTCCTTCAGAGGGCAAGCCATGAACCCTGCCTTCATGCTCAAGATGATTGCTGTTACTGAACAACTTTGCATTCCGGGCCGCCGATTCATCCGCCAGCGCGGGATGGGCCGGTTGCCGGAGGCGCAGGCAAACTGCGAAATCATCCAGTGAACAGGCTGCCGATCTCCGTCTGCATGATTTCCGGCCCGGAAGCGCACCGAATCGGAGGCGCGTTGGAAAGCGTTGCGGGGTGGACCGGCGAAATCATTGTCGTGCTCAACGAGGACGTTCGGGACGGCACGGAGGAGATCGCGGCCAAATATGGAGCAAAGGTGTTTCGCGAGCCGTGGAAGGGCCATGTCGCCCAAAAAAACTCAGCGGTGGATAAGGCCACGCATGATTGGGTTCTGGGCCTGGATGCCGATGAGGTTGTCTCGCCTGAGTTGCGCGACGAAATCATGCGCGTGCTGCAGGACCCCGGGCAATCCGCGCAGTATGCCGCGTTCAGTTTCCCCCGGCTGACCTTTTACTGCGGGCGGTGGATCCGGCATGGAGACTGGTATCCTGACCGGAAGTTGCGATTGTGGCGTCGCGGACAGGGGCGCTGGGGTGGCGAGGATCCGCACGACAAGCTGGAAGTCCAAGGGGCGGTGGGGCGGTTGCGCTCCGATCTGCTGCACCACAGCAATGAGAGCATTGAGCGCCAGATTGCGAAGATTGCGACGTATCACGCCGGGTTCGTAAAGCGACGCCTTAAGGCCGGCAAATCCGCCGGCTTTTTCCAATTGGTGGTGCGACCGTGGTGGAAATTCATGCGCACCTATTTCTTTAAGCTTGGTTTCCTGGATGGCTGGCAGGGATTTTACATCGCCAAGCTGGCCGCGTTTTCCACGCTCACCCGCCAGGCGATGGTGCGTGAAGCCCGAATGCCAAAGCAGCCGCCGTTATGAGCACCGCACCGGGGATCGCGCTCATCATCAATACTTTCAACCAACCGGATTACCTGGCCCGGGTGTTGAGCGCGGTTACGCGCCAGACCCGGTTGCCAGACGAAGTGTTGGTGGCAGATGATGGTTCCGGGGATGAAACGCGGCAGGGCTTTGCGAAATGGGCGGCTGCGCAGACGTTCCGCACCGACCACGTCTGGCAGAAGAACGAGGGCTTTCGGCGCTCGCGGATCCTGAACCAGACAATTGCTCGTGTCGGGAGCGAATACGTCGTCTTCCTGGATGGGGATACAGTGCCGCACCCACGGTTTGTGGCTGACCATCGTTTGCTCGCTGTACGGGGGAGTTTCGTGCAGGGACATCGGGCATTGATCGAACAGCAAGCCGCGGCAGAGTTCGGCAAAGGTGACTTTGTGGCAGATCGTTCGCGCGCGTTGTGGTCGCGCCAACTGCGCGGCTGGGCAAACGCTTTTCGTTGGCCGATCGCGTTCAAGAGATTTCGCGCCGACCTCCGGGGCATCCGCGGCTGCAACCTCGGCATCTGGCGTGCCGACCTGCTGCGGGTCAACGGTTACAATGAGGCGTTCACGGGCTGGGGCCGCGAGGACGCGGAATTGGCGGCGCGGCTGATGAACTCCGGCGTGCGCAGACGGAATGCGCGCGGTTGGGCGTTGTGTTATCATTTGTGGCATCCGCCGGCCAGCCGCGCGGGCTTGCCGGCCAATGACGGATTGCTCGCGGCCGCGATCAATGAATCACAGCAACGGTGCGAGCTCGGCCTCGACCAATATCTCCCGCCGCAACCCGCGTGAACGCCACCCCATCAGAGGCGGGTTCCAGGCCGCCGCTCCGGATTGCGCACCTCAACTCGATGCTGACCGGCGGCGGTACCGATGACCAATGCGTGAAGCTGGCCTCGGGATTGCAGCAACTCGGTCAAAAAGTTTGGGTAGCCGGGCCGGACGGGCGGGAGTTTTCCAAGATCATTCGCGCGCTGGGAGTGCCGTTTCACGTCACTCCACCAGAGGGGTTGTTAAAATTGCGGTTTATTGCCAGCGCGGCAAAATTGATACGGCGCGAGCGCATCCAAATTGTCCATGGCCACCATGGGCGGGACATCTGGCCGACGATTCTGGCGGCAAAATTATCCGGCATGAAATCGAAGGTTGTCCTGACGCGGCACATGGCCAAGAGTCCCGGTTCGGGGTTCAGCCGGAGCTTCATGCTCGGCCGATGCGATGCGTTGATCGCCGTTTCGCATTTTGTTGAAAAGGTATTGCGCGAGGGCGTTTACGAACCTGATTCGCCGGAACAAGAACGCCGGTCACGTCCGCCCGTCCAAGGCGATCACCGGAAAATTCAGGTGATTTACGGCGGCATCGACACCGCCCGATTTCGTCCGTTGGACGCCGAGAAACAGCGGGCTGAACTGGGCCTGCAGCCGGACGATTACGCCCTCGCTGTTGCGGGCGGCTACGGTTTGCCGCGCGGCAAAGGGCAGCGCGAATTCTTGCAGGCGGCGGCGCGCATGCACGAGAAGGTTCCCCGCGCGCGGTTTTTGATCATCGGCCGCGGCAACATGGCGGAGATTTTGAAGGCGGACATCGCTCGACTCGGTTTGAGCGGCAAGGCGTGGCTGACGCCGTATTTCACCGACATGCCGCGGGTGATGAACGCGATTGATTGTTTGGTGCATCCGCAAATCGGCACGGAAGCGTTCGGTTTGGTGGTTTGTGAGGCCCATGCGTGCGGCAAGCCGGTGATCGCCTCGTCCCTGGATGGGATTCCGGAGGCATTCGCCTTGGGAAATCTCGGCCAACTGGTCCCGCCCGAGTCGATCGAGGAATTAGCCCGGGCCATGGAACTCTGGGCGGGAAAGCCCGGATTAAGCATGGACGCGCGCCAGGTAATGCATGCGGCGGCGGCCAAGCGGCTTTCCTTTCTGACGTCGACAAGCCACACGCTCGAATTATATCATGCGCTGAACGCACGAACTGTTTAATGAGAAAAATCCGCATTGATTTCAGCGATTTCTGGCCCGGCTTCTGCAAGACGGATAATTACTTTTGGAACACCCTGAGGACACGTTTCGACGTGGAGCTGCATGCACTGCCGGATTTCCTCATTTATTCGAACCGGCTGAACCATGTGCATCGCGTCCATAATTGCACGAAAATTTTCTTCCCGATCGAATCCTACCTGCCCGACTGGCGCGAGTGTGATTACGCGATGACGGGCTATTACCTCGACGACCCGCGGCATTTGCGGCTGCCATCCTATGTTTTGTATGCTGATCCCGGCACAGTGGTGAAAAAGGGCGAGGATGCGGAGGCGATTTTGCGGCGGAAGCCGAAGTTCTGCAGCTTCGTGGTGAGCAATGACAACCGGCACACGCGGATCCGGACGCAGTTCTTCCAACGTCTTTCCAAATACAAGCGGGTGGATTCTGGCGGGCGTTGCCTGAACAACATCGGCGGCCCGATACCGGGAGGTCCCTTGGGCAAGCGGGAGTTCCTGAAGCCGTATAAGTTCAATCTCGCGTTTGAGAACCTGAGCATCACCGGCTACACCACGGAGAAAATCTTCGAGGCGATGTGGGCCCGCTGCGTGCCGGTGTATTGGGGCAGTTCCCGGATCAACGAGGAATTCAGCCCGCGCAGCTTCCTAAACTATTTTGATTTTGCGAATGAGGAGGCGTTGATCGAGCGGATCATCGAGCTGGATCGCGATGATGCGAAGTATCTCGAAGTCCTCCGCCAACCATATTTTCATGGCGACAAGCCGAGCGAATGGTTTGATTCGGAACGGTTCTTGAATTTTTTCGAGCGGGTCTTCAGCACCAAGATCACACCCGTCAGCCAGCGGCGGCGCTTCTTCCAGCTTGGGCGGTGGATTCCAGTAAAGAAAAATCCTCCGCGCGCTTGACGAGGCTGGCCACGTATGAACGCACCCATCATTTTCTTCCATAAAGGTTTCGATCCTTACATTGCCATCACCCTTTGGCAGGCGCGGCGCACGAATCCAGATACGCCGATCTACCTTTTGGGGGACGCGACCAACGACTTAAGCTCCTTGGGCATCATCCATGTCAATTATCAGGAGCACATGGGGCGGAGGGACGAGTTTGTTTCCGTGTACCAGCATTTCAGCCCGCATGAGCTGGAGTGCGAGCGCTTGTGCATCGAGCGGTGGTTTTTTCTGGAGGCCTTTCTGCGCGAGCGGGGGATCGAGCGTTGTGTTTATCTGGATTCAGATTTGTTGCTGCTGATGAATCTGGGGTCCCTGGCGCCGGCCTGGGATGGTTTTGACGTTGCCGGGGCTCCGCTTTTCTTCGGCATTTGTTACTTTTCAAAACCGCAAATCATCAAGGAATTCTGCGATTACATCCTCGCGGTTTACCGGGATGCCGGGCAGATTGAAAAATGGCGCGTGTGGTTTGAGGATATCCAGAAACAGGGTTGGGAGGAGGGGGTGGCCGGGGTCAGCGATATGACGCTGTCCCGAATGTTCATTGAGCGCAGCCAGTTGAAGTGTTTCGACCTGCGCAGGAGCTTTGACAACACGGTTTTCGACATCAGCTTTTGTGGCATCACCGGGCCGGGAGATCTCAGCGGCAAGCTCGCCTGGAACAAAACCGGCCATTATTATGAAGGAACATCCGGGGGGGTGAAGAGCCGGCTGGCTTGTCTTCATTGTTGGGGCACATCAAAGCGGTATTCCTCGGCTTTCACCGGATGGGATTTCCCGTTGGTACGGTCTTTTTTCAAGCCGAACTACCGGCGCAATTTCAAGAAACTCCTGCAGCATGCCTACTATGGCTGGCGTTTTCGCCGGGCATTGCGCTCAGCTTCCTGATCGGGCGCGGCGCTCGAAGTTCAGGATTGCCGCCGCCTTCAGTTTCTCAATGGCCTGCGCATGTTGACCACGCTTCGCGCGACTGCGCCAAGCCGCTGGATTCAACCCCCAAGGCCAGCGTGATCGGCGACACTGCTCCAGGCGGCGCTGACAAGCCAGGTATCGCTCCAGTTCGCGGAGAAGTTCTGCGAAGTGAAATTCGCGGGCCTCGGCGCCGAACGCCACGTCGCGGGCAGCTTTTTCAAGGTACGTCTCGCGCGCGAGGGTAAACAGTTTTCCCGTCAGGTCGTTCACGGCGTATTCGGAGGCAGCGTAGGCTTTTGGATGCAGCCGAAAAGTCGAGCAAACCAGAGGCGTGATGCCAAAGCGGACCGAGAGGGCATTTTGCAGGCCCCAAGCGCCATCGCCGACGGTGCCGAAGTCCGTGCGAAACGGGTTTTGCTGCAGGCACTCGGTCCGGTAGAGATTACTGGCCGAGCTGCCCAGTATGGCTTCCGTGCAGTGTGCGAGCGCAAAAAGGAAAAGAAAGCTTTTCTCAAGGACAAACGGCTTGTCCTTCCGCAGCGTTGCAATGATGGAATCGATGGGCCAGCGGGTGGGAGG
>JAQGOT010000127.1 GCA_028293465.1 Pedosphaera sp.
ACCCGCTGCCGGTTTGAAAAAAATCAAAGACCTCGTCATTTATCAGGATGAAAGGTTTCACAGCGCGTTTCCTTCCATTGTGAAGCGGCCCGATGGCGAGTTGATGGTCGCCTTCCGCCGGGCGCCGGATCGGCGCTTGTCCGGGCAACCCGGCGTCACTCATACTGACGCGAACAGCTACCTGATGCTTGTCCGTTCCCAGGACGGCGGCGAAAGCTGGAGCCCAAAACCCGAGTTGCTTTACGCCCACCCCTTCGGTGTCTCGCAGGATCCGTGTCTGCTGCAACTCCGCGATCATTCCTTGCTCTGCAGCAGTTATGGCTGGGCGCCGTTCCGACCCGAAGTGATCGCAAAAATGAAGGGCGTCTCTCGCTCGGGAGGCTTCGTGTTTCTCGGCGGTTATCTGCTCCGTTCCAAAGATGGTGGGCACACTTGGTCGGAACCGATCATCCCTCCGCCAATTCCCGACCAAAAGGTCTTGGACGACTTCGGCCAACCCGTGCCGGCGTTTAATCGTGGGGCCATGTGCGAAGCCAAGAACGGCACGCTTTATTGGGTGGTGGCCGGTGCTGACACCGCGAAGCCCGACCATACCGCCACCTACCTGATGACTTCCAAGGACAAAGGCACATCCTGGACATATTCCTGCCCGGTGGCGCGTGACGATAAGGTGGCTTTCAACGAAACCTCCCTCTACGAAACCCCGAAGGGCGATCTGGTCGCCTTCATGCGCTCCGAAAAGTTCGATGATCACGCCACCATCGCCCGCTCAACCGATGGTGGAAAATCTTTCACTTCGTGGCAGGATGCCGGTTTTCAGGGGCATCCCCAGTATGCGTTGCGTCTGCCTGACCAGCGCGTGTTGCTGGTTTATGGCTTTCGCCATGCCCCTTTCGGCATTCGTGCCCGTGTGCTCGACGCTGAATGCACCAATTCCGCTACCGCAGAGGAAATCATCCTTCGCGATGACGGCGGCAACGGTGACCTCGGATACCCATGGGCCACGCTGCTTTCGAAGAATCGCGTACTCGTGGTTTACTATTTCAATCACGGTGACGGCACGCGGTATATCGCCGGCACCGTCCTGTCCCTCAATTAACCCGAAGGGCCGGGAACCTATTCATTATGCGGGATCTTGATCGTGCTGCCGCCCACGAATTCCCGGATCACCGCGTCACCCGGGATAAGGTCGTGCGCAATGACCTGCTCCTTGCTCAAGCCCTCCACCGACTCCAGTAAATTCTTCACGCGTTCGAAGCGGATGCGCGCATCCAGGAAGCCCGCGTAGGAGGCGAAATCCTCGCGGCGCGGCAGGTAACCGCCTTCACCCGCGAAGAACGGCTTTAACGCGGGCAGGTCGAAGGGCAGTCCGCCGTTCACCACATGATCCGCCAAACCCATCAAGGGAATAATGCTGAACAGTTCCCCGGCTCGCACATAATGCCAGTGTAGCATGGTCGTAATCGGGCTGTAATTGCGATGCTGCACATCCCGCAGCATGCGCCTGATCAACCGCACATCCGTAAACTTGGTGAGCCGGTTCGTCCCGCCGTCCCCTTCATACATCACGTTCATGGCCTCGATGTAGAGCCGGAATTGCGCGCTCGGATCGATTCCCTCCGTGATGGGCGGATACAACCCGTGGAGACAGTCGAGCAAAAGAATCTGTCCCTTTTCCAATTTCACCGGCTTGCCTGCCGTACGTCGGCCTTCCTTGAAACTGTAGATCGGCTTCTCGATGGTCTTGCCGTCCAAGAGCTCCTTCAAATGTTGATTGAGCAATTGGATGTCCAGCGCCTCCGGGGTTTCAAAATTCCGATCATTGATCCAATCCGTCGGATGTTCGATCAGCGACCAAAAGTAATCATCCAGGTTCAGCATCAAAAAACGCAGGCCCTGTTTCTCCAGGCGCTGGGTCAGCTTCACCGTCGTGGTCGTTTTTCCGGAGGAACTCGGCCCGCTCACCCACATCATCCGGATTTGATCGCCCCCATTGAGCCGCGCGATCACCTTGGTGGCCGCTTCATCCAACGACGCTTCATAACCCGCGATGGATTCGTCCACCACCGGCTTGAGCTTCCCGCCGCGAACGACCTCATTCAGGCCGGCGATGGTGTCGCAGCCGCGCTGGCTGTTCCATTTCAAAGTCTGTTCCATCCGCTCGCGCGGAAATCCGTTGCCGACGAATTTTTCCGGCGGGATCGCTCCCTCACGCAGCCAATGCCGGCCCCAGCGATAACACGCATAAGCATCCGCGGTGTTCTGCAACTCGTAACTGCGCAACACGTGCAGGACCTTGTCCTGGATGGCTTCAATCGTCGGTGGAAAATTGGCGATGAGATGGTGCTCATCCGAGTTCAGGCAGACAACCACCGTGTCTGCCATGAAGGCCGCGATCTTTTCCTCCGAACCGCACGCATCGAAAATTGTCCCGTTGATCTCCGGCAAAAGGTCTTGCTGAAAACCTCCAATCGATTCAGCCGCTCGCAAGATCGCCCGGCAGATGCGGCCCACATCGAAAGTGACCAGCGCCCGGTTTCGCTTTTGGATTTTGATGATCCGGTTCTGGACTGACATGCCGTATGTATAGCACAAGCCCGTTCCGGGGGGCAACGATTCTGTCGTCCTACTTGAATTCAAACTCGCGGACAAACTGCAAAGGCGCCGCCAGTTCCTGGAAGCGGCTGGCATCCTCCACCATGTTGATATTGTTAAACATCACATAACTCGGTTTGTCCGGAGGGAGCATGCCCAGCAGCCTGTGCAATTGAGTTTGGGAATAGGCATGTTTGAAATCCTTTCCGCCATGGAGTCGGAAGTAGATGAAGTCAGGCGTGACCGTGCGCGTCAGGAATGGATCCACCACATGAATCAGATTCAGCTCCTCACACAGCGATTTCACCACGCTTTCCGGCCAGTTGCCCCGCGGTTCCCAAAGCAGCGTCAGCTCATTTCTTTTCAAATGGGAAAAGAAATCGCGCATCTGTTCCTGATGATCCAGCGTCGGCGTAAAACTCGCCGGACATTGGAACAACACCCGCCGGGCCGCCAGCGCTTCCGCACAAGCGCGCGTCGTCTGCCACGCCGATTCGACTACCGGCGTCGATTGGAACGATCCGCACTCCGCCAGTTCCTCCGCGCTGAACTTGGTTCTTAGCCTGCCGTACGTCGGGCTCGTCGCCGCATGAGTGATAACCTGCCAGGCCTTTAGCGTGAACTCAAAATCCTTGGGCACCGCCTCGCGCCAGCGCCGGAGCGTGGCGATCTTCGGCGGTTGATAAAACGTTTCCTGCACCTCGACCACCGGAAATCTCTCGGCATACACCGCTTTGGCCAGACGAAATCCGCAGCAGCCCGTCTTCGGAAGCACGGCATCCATACTTCAATATTCCCGCGTCGAACAACTTTGCAATCGGCCGCAAAAACCACCTGGACGCATCCGGACATCACCCCGAAGCGCGGCGTTCACGCCGCTTCAACGCACGAAGGACCCAAAGCGCTTGGATTGATCGAAACGCATTTGACCGCCTCGGCGCACGTGCCGATCCGGGTGAGGAGGGGAGCGGGAACAACCGGCTGCCTTTCTGCCGCACTGTTACGTTACATATCTATTCTGCGGACCTCCGGCGAAGAGCCATTATTGTTTGCCAGCATGCCTTCAGTATTGAACCAGTGTCCCCACACCCGGCTTTCCGGTTTGCCGGTGTCTTCATCGGACGACTCCACGGCATAGGTGGTTTTTTCGTTGGATCGGATTGCGCCATTGGCAACGCGCTTCTGGCGTGCAACGGTCTGCGAGGATTTCATAGATGCTCCGGGTCATGGTTGTGCGGGTTGAGGAGGAAAAATGTGGCTGCGAATGCTGCTCCTTTAACGCACGATGTTATCTGCTGACGCAATCTAATACGCCGCCCCGGCTTGTCAAATCGACCCCAGGCGCGAACCCAGAATCGCCTCTCTCCAGCCCACTTGCGAAAGGCGTCATCTTGACCAGCAACCCCGATCACTTGAACGGTCATCCTCGCAAGTCCCCGAAGGCGGCGACACAACCCAATCCCAGTCTGATAATCCTCGCATTCCCAACTTGGATTTGCCTGGATTTGCCTTCACGCGGAGTGCGGACGTCCCCGGCCGCAGCCACGTCAACCCACCCACCTTTCAAGGACAGACCCAAACCCTTGGAACCCGCCATTCCCCAAATTCCGCACTCGACCAGCTTGGAATAACTTGGATTTGCTTGGATTTGCCTGGATTGACTTGGATTGACTTGGATTGACTTTGATTAACTTGGATTAACTTGGATTAACTTGGATTAACTTGGAT
>JAQGOT010000128.1 GCA_028293465.1 Pedosphaera sp.
TGGCATGGCCCGCAGGGTTTGCAGGCGCGTCACGGCATCCTGAAGATCTCCACTTTTGTACGCCGCCAAGGCTTGATTCATCTGCCGGGCCGGGGGCGGCTCGGCGGTTGGTGCGGCTGCGGGTTGGAGTGGTTGCGTTGCAGGGGCGGGCGCCGCCTCCGTCTTTTCCAACAGGCTGGCGGTTTTTTCTAATTCGCTCTTGGCGTCGGTTTTCTTGCTGCAGCCGGAGAAGGCCAGGATCAAAGCCGCGCAGAGAACCGTCGTAGCGGGAAAACTCTCTTTCATCGTCGGATAAATTAGGTTGACCGACAGCTTACCGGCCGTCCGCCGTGCCCGGATTGCACCAGAGCCGGTTCTTGGTGGGGATGTTGCCTTCCGCGTAAAACTTCACGGTCTTCATGTACTCCACGTGACCATCCACCACCCCAAGAGAGGTGCCCACCGAATGCAGTTTTGTGACGCCTTCATCGGGTTTGCTGGAGCCGTCGTTCCAATCGGCCGGGTTGGTTTCCAGCGGCTGCCAGAAAATGATCGAGTCCTGTCGAAACATGGTGGTTTTATAGGAACCGGGGGCAACCCCTCCTGGCTTGGTGGTGTCCCCGTATCCACACACGGCTCCGTTCATCAAATAGCTGCTCAGTTTTTGCGCGCGCCCAGTCCAGGTCGGCGGATTCGTCTTGTCCAAGGGACAGCGATATACCGCCATTGTCTTGAGATAATCCCACAACAATCCGCCCTGGTAGGCGCGCTGGGGTTCCGTGTTGTAGGGTGCCAACGCCGGGTTGGGAACCGACCCCAAGGAAGCGTCGTAAAGCCACCCGCGCCGCACCCAAGGTTTATTCCAATTTGGCTCGGGCAGAAAATCCTGCGCGTCCGCGCCGTACATGTGCATGGACATGGTGATCTGCTTGATGTTGTTGTGGCACTGGGCACGGATTGCCTTTTCCTTGGCCTTGGCGAGTGCCGGGAGGAGCAGGCTGGCGAGAATGGCGATGATGGCGATCACCACGAGCAGCTCGATCAAAGTGAAGCCGTGGCGAGGTCGCAGAGTGGGGGTTCGCTTCATGGTAATAAAATTTTATCTGACATCCGCATTGAGGCCCGTTCGGTTTTCCATTACCTACCGCCGCGCAACAACGACTAACTCCTCGACCAACCTACGCCCCAGTCACAGGCTGGACTTACCGGCACCTGATGCCCTTGCCACGACCCATGCTCATTTGCGGTCGGCGACGCGGTTATCACGCGATTTGGTACGAGGAATAAAACGATATTAAACCATCATGCCGAAAATGCAATCATCAAAATTAATGCCCCCTGATGATGCCACCCCGCCCAGTCGGAGGGCGCAAAACCTCTTCACCGTGGCGGCGAGATATGATAAGGTGCAGCCCGGTCAGACATACTCAGAACATTGAGGCCAACCTGATTACGCTATGATTAAACTAGAAACCCATCCCCGTGCTTTGATCGTGCTGCTCGTGCTGGCACTGTGCCTAGGGGGCTCGAGCGCCGATCAGGCCGTCGCTGAAGCGGTGACGCGTTGGTGGTCGGAGCCGGTGGAACAGGCGCTGCAGCAGGCGAGAACCAACCGGGTGGAACTGGTGAGCGCGCTGGGCCGGGTTCCCAAAGCCCAGCAGGAAGGGCTGGGGTTCCTGCTGGAGAACATGCCGGAAACGGATTTGCGATCGCTCTCGGCCGATTTTCTGCTTTCGCACATGGTCCTCATTTATGCGGCGTTTGAAAAAGCACCTGGCCACGACCGCGTTCCCAAGGAAATTTTTCTGAACGATATTCTTCCGTACGCCTGCATCACCGAAACTCGCGATGCCTGGGGCAAAGTGCTTCAAGAGAAGTGTGCGCCGCTGGTGGCGGACTGCAAAACGCCCGCCGAAGCGGCGCAACGTCTCAATGAGCGGATCTTCAAGCTGGTCAACCTGCAGTATTCGACCAAGCGCGCGAAGGCGGATCAGAGCCCGTTGGAAAGCATGAAGAGCGGGTTGGCCAGTTGCACCGGGCTTTCGATCATGCTGGTGGATGCGTGCCGGAGTGTGGGGGTGCCGGCGCGGTTGGCGGGCATTCCCACCTGGGTGGACGAACGCGGCAACCATACGTGGGTTGAAGTTTGGGACGGGGACTGGCATTTCGTCGGCGCGGCGGAACCGGATGCCAAGGGGCTTGACCATGCCTGGTTCGAACATGACGCCTCGCTGGCGCGCAAGGATGAGCCGCGACACGCGATTTATGCGAGCAGTTTCAAGAAAACCGGGCTGGCTTACCCGCTGGATTGGGGGATGAGTGCGGTCAACGTAACCGACCGTTACACCGGCAAAAGCACGCCGGCGGAACCGGCCAAGATGCGGTTGCTCGTGAAGGTGCTGGATCATCTCGCTGGCCGGCGGGTGGCTGCGAAAGTCAGCGTCACCGACGTCACGGTCTGCACGGCGCGCTTGGAGGGAACAAGCCGGGATGAATCGGCTGATATGAATGACATCCTGCCGTTCATGGTGCCGCGCGGGAGCACTTATGAGATCCGGACCGAACGGGACGGAGCGGTGGCTAGCCGGGAATTCACGGCGGGCACGAATGAACAAGCGGTTGTGGTTATTTCGTTGGCGGACACGACGGATTATGCGCTTCCCGCTGCGGCGTGTTGTGAAGCGCCGACCGAGATTAAAAGCCTGAAGCCAGCCGAGGAGGCGGAACTCAAGCAGGCAATGATTTCGTTTTTCAAAGCCGCGCCCGGCGAGCAGGCGAAATGGAAGTTTTCCAGCCGGCTCGAAAAGTTGCTGCGCAACAACGAACCGGCGGTCCGGCGCGCGGCCTGGGAGGCTTACCAGTCAGCACCCACCCACAACGCCGCGAAGCAGGATTTTGATGGGAACCAAGCGCGCTTCGGGGAATACCTGAGTCATTACACCGTGAAGACGGTCGGCACACGCCCGACGAACGGTTGGGCGCTGTTCATCGCGATGCATGGCGGTGGTGGCGCACCCAAGGAAGTAAACGACAGCCAATGGGAAATGATGCAGCGCTATTACCGGGAGCACCCGGAGAGCGGCGGTTACCGGTACGTTGCGTTGCGCGCTCCCAATGACACGTGGAACGGCTTTTACGATGATTATGTTTATCCGCTGGTGGACAATCTCATCCGCCAATTCTTGCTCTTCGGCGATGTGGCTCCGAACAAGGTTTTCATCATGGGCTATTCGCATGGCGGTTATGGCGCGTTCGCCATTGGACCGAAGGAGCCCGATCTCTTTGCGGCGATCCACGCCAGCGCGGCCGCGCCGACTGACGGGGAGACCACGGGCAAGACGCTGCGGAACACCGTGTTCACCTGCATGGTGGGAGAGAACGACACGATGTACGACCGGTTGTCGCGCGACCTGAAATTCCGGGAAACCATCCGCGCGTTCCGTGGCAGCCGCACGGATATCTATCCGGTGACGCTCAAAGTCGTGCCGGGCAATGGTCACGGCGGACTGCCTGACCGGAACATGATTGACAAGATGTATGGCGCGGTGCGCAACCCGGTGCCCGAGGAGTTGACCTGGCTGATGACGGACAAGGTCATCAAAGACTTCTTCTGGCTGCGCACAGAGTCACCTGGCAAGGAGGAGGAAATCGACGCAACGTGCCACGACAACCACCTCACGGTGAAAACGGTCAAAGTGACCGCCGCGAGCCTCCTGCTGGACAGTCGCCTAATCAACTTCACCAAACCGGTGACGCTGGAGCTCAACGGCAAGGCTTCCACGCACAGGGTTCAGCCCAGCCTGCGAACCTTGTGTGAAACGTTGCAGCGCCGGGGCGATCCGGAGCTGGCGTTTACCGCAGAAATTCCACTTCGACTCGGGGTCTCCGGAAAGTAAAAGAGCTTCGATTGCGCGCTGAATCGAATTAGGGCCGGGCCTCACCCGAGCGCTTGCCGCAACACCGCCACGGCGGCGGCGTTCGTGACCGTGAACTCATCCTCAGGCGGCTTAAGCGTGCCGCCGAAAGCAACTTGCGGGCGCGCGGCCACTGAGTGGTCTTTGCTGGCGCTGCTTAGCGAGGCGTGCAGTTGATTGCAGCCCGTCCGACTTACGATATCGGCAGCGGTGAACCGGTTGATCCCGCCGGCGGGCAAGATTTCCAGGCGGCCGGCGGTTTGCTTGATGTATTGGGCGAGATTCGCGGTGCCGTTGTAAGCGTTGGCTTCCTGGCCGGAACTCATGACCCGCGTTACGCCGAGATCGATCAACTGCTCCAAGGCTGCCAGCGGCTCGGGGACGACGTCGAACGCGCGATGGAAGACTGCCTGCCGTCCGGCGGCCAGTTTCATGATCTGGCGACAACGCTCCACATCAATCGCGCCGGCGGCGGTCAGAATTCCGAAGGCAATGCCGTCCGCCTTTTCTGAAAGCGCGGCTTCGACGTCCTGCTGCATCACCTTGAATTCACTGGCGCTGTAGCAGAACCCTCCCGCACGGGGCCGGATCATCACGATGAGCGGGATGCGGATGGCCGCGCGGGATTCGCGCAGACTGCCCAACGAAGGGGTCAGGCCGCCCAACATCAGGGCGCAGTTGAGTTCAACGCGGTCGGCACCGCCTTTTTCCGCAATGGCGCAATCCTCCGGGGAGGCTGTGCAGATTTCCAATTTGGTTCGCTTGTCGTTCATGCGTTCAAAAAGAAAACCGGAGGCAGGCGGTAAAGATCCGTTTTATCGGGATTCGGACGGCGCAGACTCTCAGCCTGCCAAGAGAATTCACCATAAAATGCGTGCTCTGACCAAAGATTTCCCAAGGATTGTGAACGGAAAGAGGCGGTTGTCAAGAATCGCAATTCCGCGTTGATTCCCTTGGCGTCAGCATCAAAATTACACCGTTTGGCTGCCGCAAGCCCACCGCTATCTATTAAGGCCAAGAATTGAGGCCACAGATGGCACAGATTTCACAGATAGAAGGCCGAAGGGCGAATGGTTTTTCTGGCACGGCGGGCAAGTCAAACCGCCAGAGCCGCCTCAAGCCGGATTTATAAATCCGTGAAATCTGTGCCATCTGTGGCCCATTCAATTTTGGTGCAAGAATCATGCGGCGGGCAGTTTAAGGTTAATTTTGACAGCCACGCTTAGGAAATTCACCGGAACGTCGCGGTTGACGGGGGGGCCAAGGACATTTTCCATTTCTCTCCACCAAAGCCCGAGTAAGGATTTTACCAGTCCAGCGCACCTACCTCTTCCAGGGGGGAAGGCCCCCGGGGAAAGACCCCAATTGGATTTTGAGGCAGCCGGATTAGTTTGAGATACCTCATGGTTAGTTCCATGTTTGGTTAGTAGGTTGGGGCGGCTCAGCGCAGGCTGCGCCGCCTTTTTCATGTACTGGAATCCCGCTTGGGGGCTGATATCGAAGACGAACCGAAGGTCGGTTTCATAGCCGGAAATATGTAATGTACCTTTCGGGGGGAGGTCAGAGCAACTCGGGGTGGAACTTGGCTATGCAATAAAGCAAGGCGAAAGTTCCTGCATCAAAGAACCCATGGGCGATCACCGCTTCCCAGATGGAGCGATGCCGGAGCATGATGGCGCCCAAACCCAAGCCTAAGAACGCAGTGATGGCCACGCCGCTCCAGCCCTGGGCGGTGTGGCCCAAACCGAAGATCACCGCAGCCACCG
>JAQGOT010000132.1 GCA_028293465.1 Pedosphaera sp.
ATCCGCAATCGCCAATCCGCAATTCCACCCCCCTTTCCATGCCCGCGAATTTCCCAAAACCCCACCCGTTTGTCCCTTACGGTTTGCAAGCTTTGCAAGGTCTGCGAGAAAAGAAAATTCGGTCTCAACGCCCGACAATCTCCTTCCGTAGCCGTTGCGTGAGCTCCCTCACTGACGAGCGCCCTCCATTCGAAGGTTTACTTTCATTCCACATCGGCGAACAATCCGTCATTCAGTCTCTACGGAACCCAACTCTATGAACACCACATCCCTGCTCGCCATCCTGCTCACCCTGTTGCTCGGCCTCGCTCCCCAGGCACGGGCCCAATCCACCGCCTTCACGTATCAGGGGCAGTTGAAAGACACCGGCAGCCCTGTCACCGGCAACTACACGCTACGCTTCGCCCTCTTCAGCGCCCCCAACGGTGGCAACCAGTTTGGCGCCACGCTCACCAATTCCACCGTCCCCATCACCAACGGCCTGTTCACCGTCGGCCTGGACTTCGGCCCTGGCATCTTCAATGGCGCGGATCGTTATCTGGAGATCAGTGTCGGAGCCGTTACCCTCCAACCCCGCGTTTTTGTTTCGTCCACCCCGTCGGCTCTCTACGCTCAAACCGCCGGCACTGCCACGAACATCTCCGGCATGGTCCCGTCCGGTGCCTTGTCCGGCATTTACTCGGGTCCCATTACGTTGAACAACGGCGCAAACCAATTGATCGGAAGTTTTAGCGGCAACGGTGGCGGCCTCACCAACCTCAATGCCGCGACCATCGGCGGCTTGGGCGCTTCCAACTTCTGGCACCTCAACGGCAACACTGCCACCATCCCCGGCACTCAATTTCTCGGCACCACCGACAACCAGCCGTTCATTCTCAAAGTCAACAACGCGCAGGCCTTGCGCCTCGAGCCCGCCCTCAGCGGCGGCACCATCTTTCCGAATGTGATCTTCGGCGCTTTCAGCGCCATCCAGTCTGGTGAATCCGCCAGCGTCATTGCGGGTGGACGTGAGCACAGCATCCAGGCCACCACCGCCGCCATCAGCGGCGGTTGGCGCCATCGAATCCTGGTCGGCGCCAGCGATTCCATCATCGGTGGCGGCCAGAACAACGTGATCTCCAACAACTCCATCTCTGCGACCATCAGCGGCGGCACGATCCAAGTCGTTGGTCAAAACGCACAATACGCTACGCTCGGCGGCGGACGCCACAACCAGATCGGTGACAACGCCATAAACGCGACCATTTCCGGCGGCCGGGATAATGTCATCGGAACCAATTCCAGCAATGCCACGATCATCGGCGGAACCAACAACGTCATCGGCTCTCTCTCGGGAGGGAGCACCATTTCCGGCGGACTGCAAAACAAGATCGGTGATTTCTCACTCTACGCCGTCATCAGCGGCGGCTATCAAAACATCATGCAACCCTACTCCTCCGAGGCAACCATTGGCGGTGGAGCTCAGAACCTCATCTCGACCTTTGCCTATTTCACGACCATCGCCGGTGGACTAAACAATGAGGTCCAGTTTGATGCTGCCGCCTGCACCATCAGCGGTGGTCAGGCGAATATCATCCAGCCCGATTCCCTGTCCTGCACCATCAGCGGTGGCCAACAGAATGCAATTTCTAACGCCTCGTATTTTGCCACCATTGCCGGCGGTGACCAAAACCTGGCCGCAGGCACCAATAGCTTCGCCGCCGGACACCGCGCGCAAGCCCTCCACGCCGGCGCTTTTGTCTGGGCGGATGCCACCGATGTCGATTATGCCAGCACCAAGACCAACCAATTCGCCATTCGCGCCACCGGCGGCGTTGTTCTGAGCGACAATACCCCCGCTATTTCGTTCGGCACCACCACCCGCCAGATGCTCAACCTCTGGGGCACCCAGTACGGTATCGGTGTGCAGAACGGCGCGACCTATTTCCGCACCGATTCCGGCATGGCCTACTACTGGTTTGGCGGCGGCGTTCATTCCGACGTCACCGGCAATGCCGGCGCCGGTGGCGCCGTGATGATGCGACTCGGCAGCAACGGCCTCACCGTGAACGGCACGTTCGTCAGTGTCAGTGACCGCGCCGCCAAGGCCAATTTTCAACCCGTCTCCGCCTCCGACGCGCTCGCCAAAGTGGCCGCGCTTCCCATCACGAGCTGGAACTACACCAACAGCCCCGCCACCCGCCACATCGGCCCCATGGCGCAGGATTTCTACGCCGCCTTCGGCACCGGCGAGGACGACCGGCACATCGCCACCATCGACGAAAGCGGCGTCGCCCTCGCTGCCATCCAGGGTTTGAACCAAAAACTCGAAGCCAAAGACGCCGAAATCCACTCCCTGCAAGCCCGCCTCGCCGATCTGGAAAAACTCGTGAGCAAAATCGCTACAAAAAACTGATACGCATCCTCCCCAACCCCGAAGGTGGTTGTGTCCCAAAGCCCCGGGTTGGTTCGGTCACGAACCTACCCGGGGTAACCGCCCCCAAAACAAATCACTTTGCCGACCTCGTCGGCGCGAGCCGAGCGAGCATCATAGACCCACAAAACCCCCAGAGAGTCCGACTATTGCGAGTGTACCAGACTGGCCATCTCTGCGCGGTTGCTTTCATGCATGTCTGGGGTAATGGCCAAATCCTACCTTCCTTCTTGATCCCGTTAGCCTCCTACTGCACCAGCAGCACGCGGTAAAACCGTTGCAAATCGCCCCCCAAAATATTCGTAAAGCCCAGCGCCCCGTTTGTCCCCGTGAGCACCCCGCCCACATTGAGCCAGGCGGGAGTAACCAGATTCGTGCTGCACTGCACCTGATAGCCCACCGCCGGATACGTGTTCACCGCATTCCAGCTGAACACAAAACTGCCGCCGGTGACCGACGCGGCACTCACCTGCGGCGGGAACAAACCGCCCGGCGTCAACATCGTTAGCGTCGCCACCTGGCTGGTCACGCTGCCGGAGGCATTGGCCACGATGATTTGGTAGGCCCCCGCATTTGCCGGGTTGACATTGGAAACCGTCAGGCTGGCGTTGGTGCCCCCAGCCAGCGGCGTCCCGTTAAAAAGCCACTGGTAAGTCAGGGGATCAAACCCGGACGCCGTAACCGTGAAAGCGAAGTTACTGCCGCCCGGCACAAAGCCGCTGGCAGGTTGCATCGTAATGACTGGTGGAAGCTCCAATCGGTAGATCACGCCAAGGCCACCGGTGCCGCCAGAATAAGTCGTGCCGTAAAGGCTGCCGTCGGGGGCGATGGTTAGTCCCGCATACGGATATGATCCATTTGTACCCGCGAAGCTAATCAGCGAGGTCAGCGTGCCGTTGGTGGTGACCTGGAACACCGTGCCTTTTCCTTCGTTGCCGCCAGTTAAGGTCGTCCCGTAGAGATTGCCGGCACCGTCCTGAATCAGCCCTGATTGTGGATTTGCGCCGTCAACGTAGGAGAAGCTGGTCAGCGTGGCCAAGTTGCCGTTGGTCGTGACCCGGAACACCGTCCCATAGCTGCCTTCGCCTCCTTGATAAGTCGTGCCGTAGAAATTGCCATCGCTTCCCAGCATCAGTCCTGCTTGTGGGAACGCTCCGTTGGTGCCGGTGAACCTGCTCAATGTGGTCAGGAGGCCGTTCGCGCTGACCTTGAAAATAGTGCCATAGCCGCTGCTACCGCCGCTTTCAGTCGTACCGTAGAAATTGCCGTCAGCGTCTTGGACAAGCCCTGCAAAAGGATAGGCTCCGTTGGTAATGTTGAAGTTCGCCAGCACACTCAGAGTCCCGTCGATGGTGACTTTGAACACGGTGCCGTAGCCAACGCTGCCACCATTTCCAGTCGTGCCGTAAAAGCTGCCGTCCTGGCCCAAGAGCAACCCTGCCTGCGGATAAATTACATCGGGGAAGGCAAGGTTGGTCAACGTGGTCAAGCTGCCGTTGGTGGTGACCCGGAACACCGTCCCAAAACCACCGCCGCCGGCATAGCTCGCGCCGTAGAAATCGCCGTCGGTGCCCTGGCTCAGCCCGGCATACGGAAGTGCTCCGTTCGTGAGGGCGAAGTTCACCAGTACGCCCAGCTTGCCGCCGGGTGTGACTTGGAACACGGTGCCCCAATCCGTGCTTCCGCCATTAATTGTCGTCCCATAAAAGTTGCCGTCGGTGCCCAGCGCCAGCCCTGCTTGGGGATGTGCTCCATTGACGTTGGCGAAGTTGACCAACGTGGTCAATGTGTCGTTGGTGTTGAAGGCGAACAATGTGCCCTTTCCCGCGCTGCCGCCGCTGGAGGTCGAGCCATACAACCTGCCGTCTTTGCCAAAAATCAGCCCGCCAATTGGATTTGCGCCATTGGTGGTCCCGAAGCTGATGAGCGTGGTCACCGTTCCGTTGGTGCGGATCTGAACCAATGCACCTTGATTTTCACCGCCGCCGTAAAAGCTCGTGCCGTAGAAATTGCCATCCTCACCTGGCACTAGGTTGCTTGGCGTGGCTCCGTTCGTCACCGTGAAATAGACGAGGGGCGTCAATGTTCCGCTGGTGCTCACCTGAAGTATTGCGCCGTCACCATTGGTTCCAATTGCGGTTCTGCAATACATTTCACCATGAGTGCCTGCAAACAATTCGCCTGGATACGCGCCGTTGGTGGCGCCAAAGTTGACCAACGTGGTCAGTGTGCCATCGGGGGTGATGCGGAACAGCGTCCCTTTGTTCCCGCTGCCGCCGTTGGAAGTCGTGCCGTAAAAGTTGCCATCGGAGCCTGAGATTAATCTTCCGGAAGGAGTGATGCCATTCGCGCCTTCAAAGTAGGCCAACGCGGAAAGTGTTCCGGTTGGAGTTATCCGAAACACCGTGCCGTAGCCGTACAACCAATTGGTGCCTCCAAACGCGGTGGTTCCATAAAAACTCCCGTCATCGCCCAGACTCAGTTCGCCCTCCGGATTCATTCCGTCGTTGCCGTGGAATTCTGCCAGGCTGGTCAACACGCCGCCGAGGGTGACGCGAAACACGGTGCCGAAATCCCCGCTGCCGCCATATTCGGTTGTCCCGTAAAAATTGCCGTCACCACCCAAAGTGAGTCCGCCATGCGGATATGCTCCATTGGTGTTTCCGAAGCTTGCCAAGGTGTCCATCTTGCCGGTGGAATCGAGTCGGTAAACAGTTCCAAAATTTCCGCTCCCACCCAGCCAAGTCGTTCCATAAAAATTGCCATCCGGGCCTTGGACGAGTTTGCCCCAGGGATTAGCCGGAAAATTTGTAAACGAATAGATGGGAGTAAGAGTTTGCGCGGCGACTCCCAATGCCATCAGTGTGGTGGCCACCAAGGTGGCTAGTAAATATTTCATCTTCTTTGGGAATCGATTTATTGCACCAGCACGACGCGGTAAAAGCGCTGCGAATCAATTCCCAGGCTGTTGGTAAAGCCTAGCGCCCCGTTGGTCCCCGTGAGCACCCCGCCCACATCGAGCCAGGCGGGATCAACCAGATTGGTGCTGTACTGCACCTGATACCCCACAGGCGGATACGTGTTCACCGTGTTCCAAACAAACCGGAAACTGCCGCCCGTGACCGACGCGGCACTGA
>JAQGOT010000133.1 GCA_028293465.1 Pedosphaera sp.
GACGACACGCCCGTGTAGCCACGGCCCTGTGGGCCGTCTGCGCGCATGCCACTGTGCCGCGAGTTCCGCGCCATGCGCCGTCCAATCCCCGAAGAACCGGCCCGCTTTCTCGCCCGTGTGAAGAACACGCGAAAACGGCCCGCAGGCCGTGGCTGCACCAGCCCCTTCCGACTTTCTCACCTCCCCGAAAGGCAACCTTGATTACCTGTCCCTAAAATCTTCGACCCGGGGAAAAGGAAACGAGTGAACACGGCACGCAATCCCAAAGGGCGCAAGCGATAGACCCCCGCCTGTCGCCGGCGATGTCAGTTGAAAATAAGTGGTGAACTCCGGCCAATCTTCGTCCGGGAAAGGCAGATGAAAACGTAAGAACTCGGCCGCCGGGCTCGTGATCGGTGTGCAGGTTGGCTCCATGCTGGCAGCCAGGGTAAGCGGCTCCGGCACTGGCCTCTGGAACCGCGCTTCGCTGACGCGGACTTGCGCGAGGCTCAATCCGGCAAACAACACGAGGAAACGGATCGAAAATGTCCTTCCCCGTAGCGCGCGCGGGAGACGCCCGGCGAGAACCAGGCAACGCGCCGGAAAACCGAGCCATTCAAGAAAACCAGCGGCGCAGAATGCGACGGCAACGAAGGCCATGCAGGCCTCGATGCAGTCGGAGAGTATCTCACACTTGGCCCATGTAAAAATAAACATTGTTCAGGGGAGGTTTCCAGCAACGGCCACGCAGGACCCGCGGTCTCCTCAGTCCTCGAGGCGAAAACCAATGGAATACGCGAGACACTTAAGAATAAGCATGGATAGCGGCCAGGGCAACAAACAAAGAATCGACCCGACGATCGCAAAAGTCCGGCGCTGGCCATACCATGCATAGCGGGTTAAACAAAGAGCGGTAAAAAAGGAGACGAGAGCAATGCCGAAGGTAAATTCCGCATATTTAACCGGACGGATTTCGGAACCGGGAGCAACCTCAAGAAGCGGAAGCGCAGGCCATGCTACTCCACCACATGCGGCGACTCCTGACGCGAAAAGCACCGAGGCACTGAGATTCCGGTCCGACGGCGATGGCCGCCATAGCTCCGGGACCCCCTTGTGGTCAGCTTGCAAATTGGGAGTCATTTGCTTCGGAGTAGCACCCACGCTAAAGCCAGGCCAAGTACAATCGATGGCAACAGGTAGAAAGCACACTTCAGGAGGAGCGGACGAAGCGGTCCTCGGGTCGGCGAGAAAATAGCGTACGGCAGCAGGCTTGCTCCGAAAAGACCCGAGAGGAGCGAAGCTGCCGCGAGAAGAGGAAGGTAAGCAAAGGCGAAGTTCCGCGCGCCCGAGTCTGTCTCTGGAAGGGTCCGCGCCCAAAAAAAGGACAGAAAGGTGGCCACCCCAAAGCAAAAGGAAACCAGGCAGACGAAAACAGGAACGTTGGCTCGCTCAAAGTCACGGCTCATGCGGGAGAGGGTCATCGTCGATCCTCATATCCTGTCAAGACAACCTCCTATATTGTTCAATCCGTCCGCCCGGATATTTTAAAATCAGAACGCCCTTCTCGATCCAGATCTGTAGAACGACCCACTGCGAAGGCGCTCCGCTGCGGTTGCGTGTCACCTTGATGCGGTGGTCGGCAACAAACACGTATTTAGCAACCAACGTCCCTCGATCCACAGAGACCATTCTCCCATCAGCTAAAAATTGAAGCGTGCTTTCCGGTTGTTCGCTCCGGAGCTCGAGCCATTTGCCGAGAATCGCCTGCTGCATGTCCGCGCTCCCAGTGCAGGAGACGAGAGTGAGCATGGCCACCATGAGGCAAACAAGTTTCATTAAGTGAAGTGGGAGCGGGCCTGATCGAGCGGGGCTGATCGAGGAGTGGTCAGAACCGGGAAACATCGTTACGGCAGTTTCGTTATTTTGCGTCTGCAAACTTCAGAATCCAACGGGCAATGATATGTCGTTTTTGGCCGGTCTCGTCCGTGAGGACGGGAATCCGCAGTCGTTCGGCGATTCGCAATTGGGTCAGCACTGCCGCCCCGGCCACCACCTCATTGGGAGCCGTGGTCTTTTCGTCGATACGCGGCTGAAATGTGTAGGTCTCGCCGTTTAGCGTGAAGCTAATCGCCCCATCCCAGGCGTCGAATTGCAAGTCGCGTAGATCTCGCACGGAGAACTCACGCCATTCATATTTGGGTTCCTCCTTCGGTTTCACGACTTCGGGCATGCCTGAGATTGTCCGCACCCTCCGCGCCGCATTCGGCGGCCCTGGAGCGGGATTAGGTTCCTGGGCCGGATCAGTCTGCGCCAGAACCATAGTTTGCAGGGAAAGAATACAAGTGAACCAGGAGAATAGGCTGTGTCTTTTCATGGGTGCGGCCGGCAACGAGGTTTGGAGGCGTGGAAAAAATGAGCAATCTCGTAGAGGAGTGCGGAGCGTTAGGTCAACGATTCAGGTTCAGCCCATTGTTGTTGGTGATTTTACGTCGCAGGGCCGGCGACAGGGTAAATGTGTTCTTTTCGATCGGCTCATTCATCCTGAGCGTGTCGGAAATTATCTCGGCCTCCTCCATGACAAAGATATCGCCTGTGTTGGCGCGATGGACACTTTTGATCTTCGTCGGCACGTCCAGGCTGATGCCGTGAACCTTGAGGGGCATCCAATCCAGGACCTCCAGCACTAGAGACGGACCCTCCGCGGACGTGCGACTCCATCTTGACGGATAATGCCGATGTTCCTGAGACCATCCCACATTATAATTCTTATCACCTATTTGGAAACTGCATTGTGTGGACCCGGCCGAAGTGGCAAAAGTAAGATTGTGCGCTCGCTCGATGAAAAGCAACCATGATTTCTCGTCACAGATGGAGCAGAAGTCGAAGCGTTCGTCTCGGATCGCCGACTGCAAAAAGCTGAGTGGGGCAGTGAACGGGAAGCCTTTGAGATAGGAACTCTGATGCTCTTGCGGTCCTTGCGATACTTGATCTGTCCCGTGATTGCTGAAGTAGTGGTGGTACGCCTTGCCGTCTGTAGCTAGTACCTCGAATTTCGGTGTTGCTGTCCCGTCAGCTTGCTCGTCGGTCATCGTTGCGATCAGTTGCTCACCACTTACCGTCAGGTCCACCCTGCGTGTATACTCTATCTGGTGCAGAGGAAACGAAAGTTTCGTGCGATACGACACCGTGATCGGGGCCATCGAATTCAGCAGCCGCTGGACCTTCAAAAACACCTCGGCTTCCTGTGCGCCACCGTTCGAGGGGGAGTAGGCGACGAAGAATGCACACGCGTAGAATAGAAAGTGTCTCATTTTGGCAGCCGGCAGAGCGTCAGGAGCAAAAGGAAAATGCGACATCCGCGCTGAAAATCACCATCGATGCTCGGGCGAAGGAAAGTAATCGCGGGTTAGGGCAATTCGATTTTCTGGTGCTGGCTAAAGGTTGCCGTCTCCACAGCTCCGTCGTGAGTGTAGATGATCTCGACGGTTTTAACCTTGCCGGCTGCCGGATCGACACGCCCGAATCCCCATTTGGCCGGCAATTGAAGGGCGTCGTTGGCCACCGCGTCGCGCACGGCATTGGTCACGTCGACGCGGCTGTTGCCAAGCCCATACGTCGCGCTGATGATGGTCAAACCTTCGGGCGGCGGTGGCAGGATGATGTCCTGGTGTTGATTGAAGGTGGCGGTTTTCCGGGCGCCGTTGTGGCGATAGAAGATGACGACATTCTTCATGGTGCCTGGTTTCGGGTCGGGGTTGCCAAGTCCCCAGGGAGCTCGAAGGAGAAAGATTCCGTGATTGATGAGCGGGCTGAGCAGGTCCGCGACTTCGATGCGCTCATCGGCGAAGCCATAGCTGGCACTCGCGATTGTGAATTCCGATGCGTCTGAACTCTCCTCTCTCGCGAACGTCGTGATCGCAAAAAAGGACACAAGGACTATGCGGAGGATTGTTTTCATGGCCAATCAGGATGTTCGTTTCGAGGACACGCTCAGAGTCGCTGCGGGACCGATCTTCATAAATAGTGGCGCCCGTACCGAGCCTGTGCTTTCCAAAGTCAGGCCGCAAGCCAAAGGTCATGACGCAAAACTCATGCACTCGCCGAAAAGACGGACTAGTTTACCCGATCCGGCAATCCGTCATTCCGCCTGAATCTGAATACGTGTGGAAAGTGGCCTCGAGGCTCGGGGCGGTCTGCCGGCGCAAGCGAGACGCTTTCCGAACCGAGGAGCCCGGTCGTCGAAAGAAAAGGCGTGGCACAAGGCGCCGTGCGCGCTCCTCGGTTTTTTCACAATAACTCACTATATTTCCCGGCCCGAAATAGGTGTTGTGAGATTCGGTGATTGAATGGGCGGATGACTCCCTCTCATTCCATCCCTCGTGCGCGCCACCCGCCCAATTCGACACCGTGGCCACCACAATCCGCCCCCGATCCGCGCCTGCGTTTTGGAGTGCGCCTGTCCTCTGGCGCTTTCGCCCGGCCGCCAACCTCCCGACCTTCCGCCGCCTCCGTGCGAACCCTCCCAAAGTGGCGAAGCAGCGTGGCTCTCCAAAACCTGGGGGCCGCCCTCGCTCCTTGCGTCGCGCGCGGATGTGCCAATCTGTCCCAAAATTCCGCTGCGCTGTGGAACCGCAGGAACAAATGGTCAAGCACCGGTGGGAGCCGGGCGGCTGGTGGCGGTCTCCAGCGACGCCTTTGCGAAAACGTATCATTTCCTCCCAAAACTCCTCTGCTCCCTCCGCCTGGCCGTCGCGACTCCGCGCGAACCCGTTCCCCCTCCGGAAGCTCGGGCGCCCGGCTTCTCTCAAAACGTCGCAATTCGTCCCGAAATTCCACGCCGCCCCGGTTTGCGATGGCGACCCGCCCTCGCTCCTTGCGTCCTGCGTCCTGCGCGAATGTCGCAATCTGTCCCAAAATCCCGGTGCGTTGTGGAACAGACATCGGCGTTGAACTCACCCGACCTGCGCCAATGCTTCCCAAAAGTCCCGAATTCCGCCTTCCGGCGATGCACCCCAAGCCTGCCTCCGCTCCCATTCGCCCCAACCAATGAACCCCTTTTTCTCTGAAGACGCTTT
>JAQGOT010000140.1 GCA_028293465.1 Pedosphaera sp.
GTTCAGGTCCCGGCCATAGCCGAGGTCCTCCAGTTGCGCCAGTTGACGAACAAAATTCCGGATGTGCACGCGCACGAGCGCCGTGTCCTCCGTGCCCAACATCTCCTTGGCCACTTCCAGATTGCGCTCGGCCAGGTCCACGAGCAGCGAGATCGCCAGCTCATCCCGTGTGGGTTTCAATTGGCTACTCATTATCGTATCTCCTCCGGTAAAACTCCGATTGCACCTTTGCCAAAATCGACGAACAGCAGACCGCTGCACTCGTCGTAATCAACCACGCGCCCAGTCTGGCCCTTACGAGCGAAGGCATCAGGCTCAGCGAATGGAGAATCTGAAATGTGATGATTGGCGATTACCTTGTGACCAACCCTCTGCCACAACTCCGCACTCCGCACTCCGCACTCCGCATTTATTTGGTTCATTGTATCCTCCTTGATTTTAAAAACGTCACCACACTGTCCCGGCTCACCAACGGCGAGCCGCCGCGTCCGCGCCGGCACTCCGTCCCGTCCACCCGCTGCAACAGCCCCGCCCGGATCAGATCCAGCAGCAGGTCACTCGTGGCATTGAACGCCGTGGCCAGGTCAATCGATTCCACGAACGGCTTGTCATGCGGCAGGATCAGCTTCCACACCTGCGCCTCCGTCATGTCCGGGAACGGACGGAACCCGCCCGTGAGCTGGTAATGCTTCACGCACGCCGCCAGCACCCGGATCTCCCGCCGGCCCGCCTCGCGCACCGCCAGATTCCACGACCAGGGCAACAGCCCCAGATCAATCAGATCCAGCACATCATCCTGATTGAACTCCGCCCCGAGCACCCCGCGCACTGCCGCCACATCCATCAACGGAATGCGAACCTCCACCGTGAGCGGCAGCTTGCGTTGAATGGGTTTGGCGGTGGTGGCGGGCATTAGGAAACCTTGGTTGTGGTGGTGACCGAGCACTGTTTGGTTTTGCGACGGGTCGTGATTTCCTTGAAGCCCTTGCCGCCCTCAGCCTTTAGCTTCTCTGCAAACTCATGCATGGACTTGCTCCAGCCCGCGCCGAAGACTTCCGCGATCTCCAACTCCCGTGCGGTTTTGAAAACGTAATGGCTTTCATTCTTGATGCTGGCGCGCAACTGCCCTTTTTTGTTCTCCCTGAAAATGACCGTATATTTGATCATGATTTCCTCCGTTTGTTTCCCATGGGGTGTTGTCCTACTTCCCACGCTTTTAAAGCCTGATACCCTTTAGGTAGGGAAAGACTGGCCCGGATGCCTTCCAGGGCGGAAAGCCGAGGTTGGAGCGGGACAAAAAACGCAGCTACGCCCAAGCGACTGGAGGCACTCATGATTTCCTCCGTTTCTTGGCTATGGGGTTTTGTCCTACTTTCGCGGCCATCAAGGCCTGATAGCGTTTTATTAGGGTCGGACTGATCCGGGTTCCTTCGAGGACGTAGAACAGATGTTGGCGACTCACCCTCAGACGACGGGCTGCGTCCGTAATTCCCGGATATTTGGTGCGGGTTTTTCCGCTGGAATCATCTGTTGTAACCGTTACCATGTGTAAGAAGTTGCACAAAGTTACACAGTTGTGCAAGTGAAAAGTGTATATTTGTGCAATTAATTACCCAACGTCTCGAACAGCTTAAAAACGCGAACAATTGGAAATGGGTGGAAGTCGCCCGGCAATTGGACCTGAGCGTTTCAATGCTGATGCAGGTCAAGTCCGGCAAGCGCAACCTGAGTGCCAGGGCTGCTTACCGTTTGGCTGAAGCGGAGCAGCAGGCAGGTTTGACGCCACCCGCATCACCCTATCCCAAGCACCGGGAGGAACGGGTGGCCGGCATGGGCTCGGCGGAAGTGGAGGAGGCGGCGCGGGATCTGGAGCAGATCCGGGAAGCTGATCCGGAGGCGTTTGAAACGGTGCGCAAGGTGATCACCACCTACCATCGCACCCTCAAACGCGGTGCGGCCTCCCCCAAGGCCACGCGGACTAGTTCTGTTGAGGCGGCGGCGGTGGCCGCAATAAATGCATTAGCAGATGAGGTTGAAGCGGCCCGGCACTCTCCCGGAGCTGACGCGCCAAGCCATCCAGCTTCTCCGCCAACAACAGGCGCTCGGCAGCCGACAGAGCGGCGGCGCGGCGTTTCAAACAAGCGTCAGAGATGATTTCTTTATGCGACATGGAATCCTCCCGCTGGGTTATGACCGATGGGGAAAGGGCCGGGTTCGGCTTTCCATCGATGCTGGTTTGACTATGGATGTCTCGGGGGTTAAAACCAAGTGAAATATTGTAATGGCGGCCTCTCATAATGTCTGCCCAGCTTCACGGCGAGGGTGGGACAAGGGGTGTCCAAGTGATAAACTTGCGGTAACTACGGATATGAACATTGCGATTGCGGTTATTGGGGGCTTGATCGCCGGCTTGCTGCTCTGGCCTCTGGCCCGCTGGCTCATGCAGGATGTCGGCCTCGGGCAGTCCGATGACTACTGGCGCGCCCAAGCCTGGGCGAAGCTCAGCCCGGAGGAAAAGAAACGGCTGTTGGATGGAAAGATAAATATATGAAAACCTTGATCGCCCTCGCCGCCCTGCTGATCCTTTGCGGCTGCAATCAGTCGCCGAGCGTCCCCGCCAAAGAATCAGCATACGAGGCGAAGCATCGGCTGATGGAAGAGGCTGAATCTAAAATGTTGCAGGAACTCACCAACACGGTCACGGGCTTCAAGTTCCTGGTCTCGCATTACGTTTCCTCCACCAACGCGAATCCGTCCGAATGGACCGGAAACGCCACCGCCGAATTCGTCAACACCGTGGGCGGCGTGGAGCGCACGAACCTGCCCTTCATCTTTTCACAGATCACATTCGAGGGCACCAATCACATGATCTGCCTGCTGGATCGGAAGAAACTCTTTGAGGAGTCCCTGAACCGCGCCAGCAAGTAATGGCTGTGCGCTAGCACCTTTGCGGTAAAATAAACTTTCCGCTTGCTTCTTAACCCGCATTCCGCAATGAATGCGTCCGGCCTTGGAGGAGACCTCCAAGGCCCTTTTTCTTTGGCGCGGCCCATGGCAGTGCGCTAGCACCTCCCGAATCTTTCTTAGGAAAATCACCCCTAATCCGCTGGGCGGTTTTGGCCTTTTCGCAAGGTGTGTTTTCATCGTGCCCACATGAAAAACTAATCCTGAATCGTTTCCTCGGTGCGATTGCAATCCGCACCGGGGAAGCGGTTGGGAAACAAACGAACCATTATGAAAACCCAAGCGCCAAACATCAATCACGGTATCCGTCGAGCCCTGACATTGCCCCTTCTCCTCGCCGTCACTCTCGCCATCACCTCCGGCTGCGCCATCCTGCACCAACCCGTCCCGGAGACCAAGATCAGCGGCAGCATCGGCGGGCAGAAGTTCAGCCTGGTCAACCCCAAGAACACCGTGGTGGACAATCTCGCGGTGACCGCCGGCACCAACGGCACGGCCACCCTCACCATCGGCCACCTGTCCAGCGCCAATGACTCCAACGTCGTCAGCGGCGCGTATGCCGGCGCGGCCCAGATCGTCACCGCCACCGGCGATTCCGCCGCCAAGGCCTTCCAAGCCGGAGCCGCCGCTGCCGGAGCCGCCCTCGGTGCCGCCGCCAAGTGATCCGTAATTCGTCATTTGAAATTCGAAATTTGAAATTCGCATGATTCTGGAACTGGCAGCAAAGATTGAGGAAGCCCTCGCCCTGGCTGAAAAGCTGAAGGGTCAGTCGCTGCTGCTGCGGATGGTGTGGGATGCACTGCGCATGGCCGGCCGCTACCTTGCTGAGCACCGCACAGAAACCGCAGTCACCGTTCCGGGCGGGGCCGTTGAGGCACGCTTGAAAGCGGCCACTCCCACCGTTCAACAGATCACCAACGGGCGGATCGTCAACTACGTCACGCGCGCCGGCAAGATCAGGCCGGCCATCTGCGTGGAGGATTGGGGCGCGACCGATGACCGTGTGAACCTGTTCGTGTTTCGCGATGGCAGCAACGATGGCGAACTCGACTGCGGCTGGATGCCCAGCGCCCGCTTCAGCGCCCTGCACGATAAAAACACCTGGCACTGGCCCACCCGCTCCTAACCATGGACCTCGCCTTCGACATCACCACTCCCGCATTCAGCCTGGCCAATGCCAGGGCCTGCGCCGTGGCGTCGAAGCTGGCCTACACCGATGTGCCCTCGGTGTTGAACGCGGACACCAACACGCAGGTATGGATTCAAGACTGCGGCAACGCCGTTGTAATTGCCTTTCGCGGCACGCAGGAACCTGCGGACTTCGTCACCGATGCCAAAGCCTGGCGCGAAGCGCTCAAGGGGTGTTCCATCCACGTCGGGTTCAATCGTGCCGAGATGAGCGTGGATGACGAAATACATGCCTACCTTCACAACGTCCCCGCGAAACCGGTCTTCCTTGCCGGCCATTCCCTCGGCGGCGGGCTGGCCATGGTCTGTGCTTATCGATGGTCGTGCGTCCGAAATCCCCTCGCGGGCGTTTATACGTTTGGCCAACCCCGCGTGGGCAATGCCACCTTCGCCGATTTTTATAACGACCACGAAGGCTCGAACACCTTCCGCTTCGTGAACAAAGAAGACGTGGTCCCGCGGTTGCCTGGCGTGGCCATCGGCTACCGTCACGCCGGCCAAGAAGTGTTTCTGCCCTGCAAAGGCGGGTATGTGCTCAATCCCTCGCT
>JAQGOT010000233.1 GCA_028293465.1 Pedosphaera sp.
CGCCGTCTCCATCTGCATCGCCGGAGCCAAGCATTTGAAGAGAGCCACCGGCAGCGCGCTCGAAATTGTCGGGCAGACGATCGCCATCCGCATCAAACTGCGTGTAATGACCAAGAAACCCGGCGGGTGTGAGCGCCTGCGGCGTGATCCGCACCATGTCAATGTCACCGGTCAAATTGCGCGAGGACGAAGCGCCGAATCGCCCGATGTTCAACGGTTGCGAGTTGGCGAGGCTGCCGGTGGTGGCGTCGACCACGTTGGACAGCAGGACGCCATCGAGATAGAGCCGGAGCAACCTGGTGGTCGAAGGACCCGTATCGCGCACGGCAGCGACATGATGCCATTGGCCGTCGTTGACCAACGTGCCACCGGTCACGCTGCTCTCAACCGAATCATCGGACACAAGAAAGCGGAGCTGTCCGTTTTGCACGCGCAACCACCACGAGGGCAGCACGGAGCCGTAGTCTTTTGCCACCAACGAACCGATTTGGGTGGAACCCGACGGGATTCGGAACACGGCTTCGATCGTGAATGAATTCGAGGGGCCGAAATCGAAATGATTCGCCGTAGCCGCATCGCTGAGTTGCAACCCTCCCGTGCCGTCAAAAGCGAGCGCCGCGCCGGCACCGTAATTGGCGCTTCCGCCCACGTAACTGAACGGCTTTTGGGCGGTCAGATTGTTGTTCAACGCATACGGCGAAACGTCAAGGATGGCTTCGGGATTGGTGCTGGCGGTCTGGCCGGCTGCTTTTTCCTCGAAGTTCCAAAACGCAGGCAAGGGATTCTCAGCCGCCGTGGCCGTGCTTTCGAGCCAGCCTTCATTGAAACGGGCAAGCGTAATGGTTTCGTAGGGTGAGGCGTTGCCTTTCTCGTACAGCAACGCCACGTCGCCTGCACTGGTGCGCGCCATGTCGGAATACGCTGAAGGCCCTGAATAGATCAGCTTCGGAGCACTCCACGAAACCGCCTCATTGGTGGAAGACCAGACTGAGAGCATGACCCGGGAACTGGCATTGTTCGGACAAGCGAACAAGAGACGATTCTCTGATCCACCCTCGTCCGTCGCACGCAGCCGCAGCAAACTTCCCTGCACGACGGGGCAAACGAAGGCGGCGCGATTGGTGAACGGACCGGAGAAGCTGGTTCCGCCATCGTTTGACCGGGCTTCGCTGCGTGTGCCCGAGGCGGAACCGGATTGATCACGCGAATTGAAATAGATCCGCGCCCCGCCGCCCGGGGCGGCGCCCACGAGTTCCTCGCAGGTGGTTTCGTTCGGGTTCACGCCGTTGGCGCCGTCCGTAAACGCCCCGAGGCGCCAGGTGACGCCGTGGTTGTCCGAGTAGATGGCTTGCGCGCCATGCAGATTGTTGGTGGTGACGTGGTCGCAGGGAACCACCAACCGCCCGGCTTGGGCGCCGCGTTTCAATTGAATGCCGTGACCCGGCCCGGTCGCGTACCAGCCCCAATTGCTCCGCTTGACGCTGGAGGTGATTTCATCACGCGCGGACCACGAAACCCCATCGTTGGTGCTCACGGTATGAAAAACTCGGTCGTTGTTCCGGCAAAAGAGGAGATGAATATAACCGGTGGCTTCATCCACCACCGGCGCGGGATTTCCAATGGTAATCAGGGCGCTGCCGCCTTCCTCCTGAACCACCATCATCGGCCCCCAAGTCGCGCCGTTGTCGATCGAACGGCGCAGGACAATGTCAATGTCACCACTGTCGCCGCCGGAATTCTTACGGCCTTCACAGAAGGCCAGCAACGTGCCGTTGGTCGTTCGAACAATGGCCGGAATGCGGTAGGTGTTGTAACCTCCCTGACCGGAAACAAAAGCGGCGGTTTCAAAGAAGGAAGGAGTCTGTTGCGCGTTCAAGGCTGCGACTGACAACGCAAATACCAATGGAGCAAAACGAAAATAAGTGGGCATGCCACCTATCCTACCGTTTTATCCCAGCGACAACAATTCCGCATGACTGGTATGTTTTGTAGACCAGCGTCGTTGGCGCATGTCCATCGAACGCTCACAAGGTTTGCGGCGGCGGCTTGGTTTCCTCTCCTTCCACGGGCTGGCGTTTCAGTTTCAATTTCGCCACGCGCATGCCTTCCATTTCTTCAACGCGCAGTTCGTGGGCGCCCAAAACCAGCACGTCGCCGGCTTTTGGAAAGCCGCCCAGGCGGTGGGTCACCCAGCCGCTGACAGTGGTAATCCCCTCCTCCTGCAAGGGCTCCTGGACCAGCTCGGCGAGTTCGTGCAACGGCATGGTGCCGGCCAGTTCCCAGCTTTGCACGCCGGTCCGGACGAGCAAGGGTTTCTCCTGGTCGAACTCGTCCTGGATCTGCCCGACCAATTCTTCCAGAATATTTTCCAGCGTCACCATCCCGACGGTGCCGCCATACTCGTCCACGACGATGGCGAGATGCAACTGGCGTTCGAGAAACAGTTGCAGGAGTTTTTCCAACCGGGCGGTTTCCGGGACGTAGATCAGTTTGCGCGCCGCGGCGGTGAGGTCGGCGCCCGAGCGGGCTTTCAAGCGCATGGCAAAGAGATCCTTGAAGTGCACCACGCCGAGCGTTCGATCGAGGTCGCCCCCTTCGCACAATGGGAAGCGGGAGAAGCGGGTCTTTTCCGCAACATCAAGGCATTCGGCAATGCTCGCCTCCGTGCTGAGGCTGACGATTTCCTGGCGCGGTCGCATGACTTCGCGGACGATGCGCCGACGGAGGTCGAGGGCATTTAGGACAATGTCGCGGCCGAGGCGACTGGCGCCGGAATGCCGCTGCGAGGAGGCGAACAGGAGCCGCAATTCCTCCTCCGAATGGGCGCGATCGCCTTCGCTGGCGGGCTGAATGCCGAACTGGCGCAAGAGCCATTGAGCGGAATGATTGAGCAGCCAGACGATGGGAAAGGTGATCCAGGCGAACCACGAAAGGGGCTGGGCCGTCCACAATGCCACCGGCAGGGTCTTGCGGATGGCCAGGGCCTTCGGGCCGAGTTCACCCACGACGGTGAGCAGGAAGATGTTGGTGAGGAAGCCGACGACGATGGCCACCGTGTGCCGGATTTCCGCGGATTGGACGTTCAGCGCGCCGAAGACCGGGGCGAGCAGCCCTTCGAACACCGGCTCCACCAGCACACCGAGGCCCAGGCTGACGAGGGTGATGCCAAATTGGATGGCGCTGATGGTGGCATCCAGGTTTTGAGCGAGCCGGCGGACAATTTTCGCGCGGCGATGTCCCTTGAGAACCAAGGTTTCAATCTGGGTATCGCGGATTTTTACCAACGCCAGTTCAGCGGCGACCAGGAACCCGTTCATCAGCACGAGCGACAGCACGCCGAACAGCTTGAGAAAATTGGAAAGCAAGGCGTCCATTTTACAAACGCACCTCGCCGAAAATGACCTTCAAAATGTCCTGCAAACTCACAATCCCAACTTCACGCTGGTCGCGTCCAAGCACAATGGCCAACCGCTGGCCGCTGCGTTGCATGCGGGTCAACGCGGCTTCCAGGCGCAGGTTTTCCTCCATGTACAACGCGGGCTTGAGATAATCCCCGACCGTTTTGGTCGCATCGAGGTTCGCGTCATACAGGAGTGTTCGCAAGCTGACAATCCCAACAATCCGCCGTTGGTTGCCGTCCACCTGCCAGACCGGGAGGCGGGCAAATTTCTTTTCCTGCGAAGGTTTGAGCGCCTCGCTCATGGGGGTTTGAGTCGTCAGCGTGACGGCGTTCTCCATGGGGATGGTGACCTGGCGGACCGTGATGTTTTGCAAATCGAGCACGCGATTGATCATCAGGCGTTCCTCGGAGGTCAAGCCCTGGGACGATTCCTGCATGACCAGGCGCATTTCCTCCCGGCTGCCAAAAAGATCACCGGTGAAAGTTTTCCCGCCCGTCCAATGCAGCAGGCCGCGCGAAAGCCTGGTCGTGAGCCAGACCAGCGGGGAAAGGACCCAGTGAATGAACCGGAATGGCACGGTCAACATCAGGATCAACCGGTTGGGCAACATCCGGAAAAGCATCTTCGGAAGCAGTTCGCAGAAGGCATAGAACAAGAACACCACCACTAAAAAGGCGATTACCAGCAGCACGACATGCTGGCCCAGCCACCGATGCAAGAGGTACACCAAGGAACCGACGGCGACGAAGTTGGCCAGCGTGTTGCCGATCAGGATGGTCCAGAGGAAGTCCTCCGGTTTTTCGAGGTATTCATGCAGCACCTGCGCGCGCCGATTCCCCGCGCGCATCAACTGCCGGACGCGCAGCCGGTTCAACGCCAGCACGCCCGCCTCCATCCCCGAGAAAAGGAAGGAGAGCACCAGGCTCAACCCGATTCCCAACGCAATGAAAAGAACGCTGCTCATGGTTATTTCTTCAAGGTTTCCACCAGCAATTCGCGGACGCGCCGTTCGTCCGCAACCTGGGCGGTGATTTTCAACCCGCGAAAGATCACCGATTCACCCACCGCCGGAACCGTCTCGTTTTCGATCACCATGAGGCCGCCCATGGTATCAACCCCCGCCACTTCGCCCAGCGCGGGATACTCGCGGCGAAAGTCCTCAAGGCGCATCGTGCCATTCACGCGCCAACGATTTTCAGCCAGCTTTTCGATGACGAATCCCTCCGGTTTGCCTTCACCGCGGATTTCGCCGACCATCTGCTCCAAAATATCCTGCATCGTCACGACGCCGGCCGTGCCGCCGTATTCATCCAGCACAATTGCCAGGCCGCGCTGTTGGCGTTGCAAGCTCTTCAACAACTGCAGCAGGTTCATGCTCTCCGGCACGAAGGAGGGAAACTCGATGGCGTCCGCCAAATCCACTTGCGGATCGAGCAACAACGCCCGAACGTTCAGGACACCGACAATAGTGTCCGGGGTTTCATCGTAAATCGGGAGGCGGCTGTGCTTGAACTTGCGCGCGGCGGCGATCATTTCCTCCACTGACAAATCATCGGCGATGCTGGCCATCTGCGCGCGGGGTTTCATCACGTCCTTGGCCGTCTGGCGGTCCAGACCGATGATTTGCAGGATGATTTCTTTTTCCGACCGCGCCAGCGTTCCCTGCTGATAAGCCAGTTCCAGCAACTCCTGATATTCTTCGTCCGACAGGACCGAGCGCGGTTGGAACGATTTGGGCACCACCGCGTTCAGGATGGCGGAGTCGATGCGCTGCGCGATGTGGCGGAATGGGCGGGTGATGTTGAGCAGGAAATGCATCGGCCGGGCCACGCGCATGGCCCACAATTCCGGCGCGCGCACTGCGAGAGTCTTGGGCACCACTTCACAACCCACGAGGATCAGGATGAACAACGCCGGCAGCGTGATGAACAGCAGCCATTCGCCCCAGGTTGCGGCCCAAAGGGTGATCGCGAGTATGGAGGCATTTGCCAAGGTGTTGCCCAGAACGATGGTGGCGAGGAGGTGCTGCGGCTCGGCAAGCAGGCGCGCCAGCAGTCCGCCGGTAAGCGGCGCTTTGTCAGCCAACTGCCGAACCTGCCATTTTCCAAGGGAGAACAAGGCAGACTCCGCCAAGGCGAAGAAAAAACTCATGCCGGCAAAAGCCAAAAGCCCGAAGCCAGCCAAATACGGCATCAGCGTCATCCACCACAGTATTAAGCAACCCAAGCGAAAGGCAAAAGGCTAAATTCAAGTAATTGATCATCAGCTTGTTCCATCATTGAAACCCACCTCCTTGGCGAATGAAGTCAACCTTCACTTCAGATTATGACAGCCCCCTGGGACAAAAGCTGTCCAACCTTCGAGATTCTGCAATCGAGTTCCTCTCGAGATTTAAGCGGGATTGGCGTGGGGCACGTAAGCGAGGTGGAAGGCGGCTGGCATACGATGGTGTGAGCGTCCCTCGACGAAAGCCACTTTGCTTCCAGAACAGGGAGACCAGTAAATAAAATCGAGTTGCGGCGCAAACCATGCTCCGCCATCCCGCGTGCGGGATGGGACTCCGTAAGTGCGGAGGCTCGCCGAGCCGCTCAATTTAATGCCACGCCGCGCCGGATATAGGTGGGGACGTCGAGGTCTTCGCCTTGGTGGATCGTTGGTTCGCTTTTCTCGAAGCGGCCTTTGGAGAGGATCTCGAGCGGGAGTTGGCCTTGGCGCATGGCGGAAGTCTTCTTGCGTGGGCGACCGGCACCACCGGGTTGTTCCGTGAAAAGTTTTTCGGTTTGTTGCTGACTTAAGGAAGGCGGCGGGGCCACGAAGCGCGAAGCCGGGCGCTTTTCGGCTGGTGGGTTCACGATTTCCCGTTCGAATTCCGTGGTGTCCATCTCCTGCTCGCGCACGCCGGTGGAGCGCGAATGGGTGCGTGGCTCGTCACGGGTGCTGCGCCGTGAAGCCACGAGAGTCACCGAGAGCCGGCCGGCAAAAGCCTCCTGAATGCCTGCGCCCATGATGATATGGGCGTTCTCGCATTGGCGGTTGATTTGTTCCATCACGCGGTTCACTTCGGTGAGGGTCAGGTCGGGTCCGCCGGCGAGGCTGACGAGCACGGCGTCGGCTTCGGCCAACACCTGCCCGCATTCCAGAAACGGGTGGGTGGTGAGTTTCTCGATCACCTCATGGGCGCGATTCTCGCCAGACGCTTCGACCGTGGCCAGCGAGCTTTCCTCGTGGCGACCACGCAGCACGGCGCAGAGATCATTGAAATCCACATTGATCAAGCCGGTATGAGTGAGGAGCCGCCAGATGCCCCGGACGCCTTGGGAAAGCAAATCGTTGGTGATCTTGAGCGCCTCGTTGACGCTGGTGTTTTCATCAATGAGCTTGAAAACTTTCTGGTTCGGCAGGCAAATGACGCCATCGGCGGCGGCTTTGAGTTCGCGCAAACCGAGCTGGGCCTGCCGCTGGCGGCGCGAGCCTTCAAATTCAAACGGCAGTGTGACAATCCCCAGGACGAGTGCGCCCGTTTCCTTCGCCAGGCGCGCCACCACGTGCCCCGCCCCAGTGCCGGTGCCGCCGCCCATGCCGGCCACCACGCAAACAATGTCCGCCCCGGCACAAAGCGCGCGGATTTTCTCCACGTCCTCCTCGGCAGCCGCACGACCCAGCTCAGGATCGCCACCCGCACCGAGACCGCGGGTGAGTTTGTCGCCCAACGTGAGCCGCTCGGCCACGCCCAAATTCAAAAGCGCCTGGGCGTCGGTGTTGATGGCCACGAAGTGGACCCCGGCAAAGTCCTGCCGGCACATGTAATCAATGGCGTTGCCGCCCGCGCCGCCGACGCCGAGGACTTTGAGTGAGAATTTTTTTTCCAACGCGCCGTTGTCCGCCGGCGCCGGGTTTGTTTCAGGTCCCATAACCAATACTGTTGCTTCTGAATGTCTCCTGCGAGGCCGCTCGCGCAGCCAACCGTCAGCGCACCGGGCGCGGGCGGTTATTTCCGATTAAAAATATCCGTAAACGTTTTCTTGAAGCCGTCCCTGAAAAAGCCACTAGCCCGCTTTTTTTGCTGAAAGGATCCGAATTTAACGAGGCCGATGGCCGTGGCGAATTCCGGCTGGTCCAGCACGGATTTGATGCCGCTGATGGAATTGGCCTTACCCAAGGAAGCAGGCAATTGAAACACCTTCTCGGCCAGCTTCTGGATTCCGGGGATGCGCGCCCCGCCGCCGCAAAGGAAGATTCCTGAGCGCAAGTAATCGAGCAACCCGGCCCGGGCGATGTCCTGCTCGATGAGTTGAAAGATCTCCTCCAAACGCAGCGACATGACGCGGCGCAAGTGCTCCAAATTGACGGTTTTGTCCGGCAACCCGTTTTCGTGGGCGATGGTGATGGTTTGACCTTTGATCCCCTCCTCCACCAAGGCCGAACCGTGCTCGATCTTGAGTTGCTCGGCGCGTCCCAAGGCCACTTTCAAACCATAGGCCAGGTCGTTCGAAACATGGTCACCGCCGACCGCCAGCACGCCGGTATGCTTAATGATCCCGTCCGCGTAAACGGCAAAGTTGGTGGTGCCCCCGCCCAAATCGATCACCAGCGCGCCCAACTCTTTCTGCTCATTCGTCAGGAGCGCGAGCGAGGAAGCGAGTCCGTTGAACACAATGGACTCAACTTCCAGTTGCAAGCCTTTGACGACACGGATCGGATTCTGCAACCGGTTGAAGTTGCCGTGGACCACATGAACATCCACCTCGACGCGGGCTCCGAGCATGCCGACCGGATTGACGATGCCGTCCTGGCCGTCCACATGGAAATGCTGGCGAATGGCGTGCAACACGTGATTCTGAGCCGGCAGATTGATGGCCTTGGCGTTCTTGATCACGTCTTGCACGTCGTCCTCGGTGATTTCGCGATCGGCGGAAACGACGGGATGGACGCCACGATTGTTGAACCCCCGGATATGACCACCCGAGACGCCGAGGTAAACACTGCGAATCTCCACATCCGCCATTTGTTCGGCTTCAACGATGGCGTTGCGCACATCCTCCTCGGCCAGCGGGGCATCGGCGATCTCACCCTTGCGCACACCGCGCGAACGCGACTGGCCCACACCGATCAGGTTGAGGGCGCCCGCGGCGTTCACCTCGCCCACCACGGCGCAAATTTTGGAAGTGCCGATTTCCAAGCCGACAATCAGGGACGCTGGGTCAAACATTTCGTTTCCGGGTGTGTGGTGGGTTTTTGATCCTGGGTGGAATGGGCGGCACCGCGCTCGCTTCGGTCCAGCGGGCGGGGATATTATTCGGCACGGAAAGGTCGAGGGTGGCAATGGCCCGGTTCAGCTTCTGGCCTTGATCATAGATTTCGCGCCAGCGGCGGAGTTGACGATCCAGATCCTGGATGGAAAAAGTGATTTCATTGGCCTGGCTGGTGGTGACCAACAGAATTTCCGGCGAGGAGACATCGACCCGGCGAAGGTCCAACAGTCCAGACATGGGGGAGCGTTCAAAGGCGGCGATCAATTGCAAGGCGGCGCGGGCTTGTTGCGAATCGACGCGGCGTCCCGGGGTGAGCAGGTTCGGATTGAGGCCGGAGATGACCGGCAACACGTCATTCGTGTCGGTCACGGGCACCGTCCGTTGACGGGGGTCTAAAAGGGACATGACGTAACCTTCGCCATCCATGTGCAGGATGTCGATTTCGTAAAGGCCGTTAGTGCGAAGCTGTGGCACATAAATTTGGGCCAGCGGTTCCCGCTCTAACACACGCAACCGGAGAGTATGCGGCAAAACCCGTTCCACGGCCACGGAGCGGACCATCGAGACCATTTCCAAGTCCCGCTTCACCCGCGCCAGATCCAACGCGAGCAGATTTTCACCCGTCTTCACCCCAGCCCAGTGCCGCAATTGAGCTGGCGCAATCACCCCGTCGGTCTGCACGGTAATTTCATGGATGGCAAAAGAGTCATTCTCATAAACCAACCGGTCGAGCGCCCACTCGCCGGTGCGCCAGACGAGGTAGAAGCAAAAGATGGTGGCGAAAGCCAGCCCCAAGGCCATGGCGGCCAAACGCATGCGCGTGGCGCGGACCTGGTCTGAACGCAACTTAACGTCCAGTACATGGTCGCGCCCCAAACGCCGATTCTTTGCTTTCCTTCTGAACCAACTCATTCGCTCCTGATTCCCTTCTGCGAGCCCACTGCGATTCTGATTTTCAACCGGGACCCATCCCGGTCAACTCAACCCGTTCAAGCGACCGTGCGCCGCAAGGCCAACTCCACCATGCGCTGGCACAATTCCGCGTAGCCGATTCCAGCCGCCGCCGCCGCCTTGGGGAGCAAACTGGTTTCCGTCATCCCGGGCAGGGTATTCACTTCCAACACGACGGGATCGCCGTTCACCCGAACCATCACATCCACACGCGAATAATCACGGCCGCCGATGGCGGTAAAGGCACCCAGCGCCGCCGCTTGGATCCGTTTCGTCGTGACTTCGTCAAATTCAGCGGGGCAAAAATACTCGGTGGCACCCGGGGTGTATTTATTTTGATAATCGTAGGTGCCGGACTTGGGCCGCACTTCCACCACCGGCAAGGGTTCACCCGCCAGGATGCCAACGGTCGTTTCGCGGCCGACAATTTTTTCCTCCATCAGGACCTGGGAGTCATAGCGCAATGCCTCCGTCAGAGCCTGGTTCCAATCCGCCACCCGTTCGACAAATTGCAAGCCTACACTGGAACCTTGCCGAACCGGCTTGAGAACCACCGGCGGTTGCCAACCCATGGGCCAACTGGCGGTCGCTGAGTCAAACACCGCGAACCGGGCGGTGGGTATCCCCGCAGCAACGCACTTCTGCTTGGTCAAAAACTTATCAAAAGCAAGCCGACTGGATTCTACGTCACAACCGGTGTAAGGAACGCGCAAATCCTCCAATCGCTGCTGCACGGTGCCATCTTCACCATAAGTACCGTGCAAAGCGAGGAACACCACTTCCGTGCCGACCGGCAAGGTCCACGAGTCTGCCTGAGGATCGACTTCATGCACATGATGGCCCAATGAGCGCAGAGCCTTGGCAACCGCCGCACCTGAGCGAAGAGAAACCTCCCGCTCCGCCGAGGGCCCGCCGAGCATCACCGTGATGTTAAAAACTTTTCCCATCTGTTGATTTCCAAATTTGCGAACTATCCGGCACACCCTGCGCACAGCACTGCCGGCGAAGAATCGAGGAAGTGCATTGCGGTGGCCTCTTTCATCAAAGTCAATAGAACCGCCGAGTTCATCCGCCAACTTTTGCCGAGCAACAGGCTCGCGTTAAAAGGTCGTTCGAGGATTTCGTAGCTGCGCTTCATTGAACCAAAAGGAACGCATGCAAAGCAAATGCTTTCGTTCGCTTGTTAAAAAATTCCTGCTCCACCCGCGCGGCGGCTTACTCGCCGATAATTTCGACTTCCGTTTCCAAATCAATTCCGCGCTCGGCTTTGACCCGCTGGCGGATGAGCTCGATCAAACCCAAAACATCCCGCGCCGTCGCCTGCCCACCATTGATGATAAAGTTTCCGTGTTCCTGCGAGACGACCGCGTCGCCGACGCGGGTGCCTTTCAAGCCGAGTTCATCGATGAGTTTGCCGGCGGGAATCGTGCCGGGGTTCTTGAAGATGCAACCCGCGCTGGGCGCTGCGGGCTGTGATTCCCAACGCTTCTGGCTGAAGCCTTTCATCCGCTTCTCGACCACCTCACGCGCCGCGGGATGGCCTTTCAGGACCGCCCCGAGAGCGATATGATCCTTCAACAGCGGACAACTGCGGTATTCCACCTTGATCTCGCCAGCCGACTGTTCGTGCGCCTGGCCTTCGTAATCCATATAGCGGACGGACTCGACGACGTCGAACATCCAACCGCCCATGGCCCCGGCATTCATGCGCAGCGCACCGCCCACCGTGCCGGGGATGCCTTCCAGGAATTCCAAGCCCGTCAGGTTTTCGCGTTTGGCGTCCACCGAGATTTGTTTCAACTTCGCCCCCGCACCACAATAAATACGGTAACCGGAAATTTCGACGCGGCTAAAGTGGGCTTGGGCCAGGCAGATCACCAACCCGCGAATGCCCCCGTCGCGAATCAATAAATTCGAGCCACGTCCCAACATCACAAACGGCAACTGGTGCTGCGAACACCAATGAAGAATGGAGGAAAGGTCGGCTTCGGAAGCCGGTTCGGCATAGAAATCCGCACAACCGCCCACCCGCAGGGTGGTCCGTTTGGCCAATGGCTCGTTCGCCCGCAGGACGGCGTGGTCCGAAAGCTTCGCCTTTAATTCTGCCAGCAACAGGTCGCGGGAAAGGCCCGCATCTGCGGACGGCGGATTTCCGCCCGCGGTCGAAGTTTCCGTTTCTGGACCAAGATTTTTCACGAGATAACAGACTGCCGATGTTCCAAACTGGATGGGGAAGGCACGGGCACGCCGCCAGCCGCCAAGCGACGATCCGTGATCGCTTGCACGATGCTTGCGGCGATTTTTTCCGCCGCATGGGGGGCGTGCCACTGGGCCAAAGATGCCTGCATCGCGCCGCGCACCTGCAAATTCTCCAATAAATCCACCACCAACGGGGCAAGGAGTTCAGGCACGGCTTGCTTTTGCTCGAACAAGCGGGCCGCGCCGGTTTTGTCGAAAGCCTGCGCGTTATAATACTGGTGGTTGTCGGTGGCGGCCGGGAACGGAACCAAAATGGAAGGGATACGCATGGCTGCAATTTCCGCCAGCGACGAGGCACCCGCGCGGCTGATCGCCACGTTGGCGGCCCCCAAAGCCAGATGCATCTCCGCAAAAAAGGGACGAACCAGCGCCTTGATTTTGTGCCGGGCGCAAGCTGCTTCCACTTTCTCGATGTCGTTGGGACCGGTGAGATGGAACAGTTGCAAGCCGGGCGCGAGCATTGCCAGCATCGGCAGGATTTGGATGACCAGGTCATTCAGGCCGGAGGCACCCTGACTGCCACCAGTCACCAACAACACCGGCTTCTCCGGGTCCAAACCGAGGGCCAGTCGGCAGACGGCGACATCCCCGGGCTGGAATTGTGGGCGGACCGGGGTGCCGGTTACTTTCACCTGGCGGGTGTGCAAACGGGCGTCCGCGCCGGGGAAACCAACGAAGGCTTGATTCGTCACCCACGACAGCCAGCGATTGGCCCGGCCGGGGATGGTGTTCGATTCATGGAGGAAGGTCGGCGCGCGAAAAGCCTTGCCCGCCAGAATGGGAGGCGCGCTGGTAAAACCGCCCATGGCCAGCACCGCTGCCGGCGGGTCGATTCTAAAAAGCTTGCGCGTGGCGAGATAGGATTGCGCAAAACCACGGGCGAACGCGAGCCAACCACCCCGGTTTAAACCGATGGCGGGCAAGGTAGCCACTTGCACTCCCGTAGCGGTCCGGACCGCTTGCTGGTCCACTTCCTTGGGGGAAATGAGGAGGGTGACGGCACAACCGCGCTGCCGTAGTTGATCGGCCACCGCGAGACCAGGGAAGAGATGGCCACCCGTACCACCGCATGCGATGGCGACCCGGGGCGTTGGCGTTCGGCTTTGCATTACGAATATTGAGGAGAAGGAATGCCTTCGTGGTCCAGCGCGCCGCCAGCGGGCGCGGTTACCCGCGCTTTGCGGGCGATGCTGATGAGCAAGCCGACGCTGATGAGCATCATCAAAAGGTTCGAACCGCCGTAACTGATAAACGGCAGCGGCAAGCCCTTGTTTGGCAGGGCACTGGTGACGACCCCGATGTTGATGAAGGCCTGCAAGCCAATCAGAAAAGTGATGCCCGAACCGAGCAACATGCCGAAGGTGTCGCTGGCACGGTAGGCAATATAGATACCGCTGATGAACACCAGCAGAAAGCCCAGGATCACGAGCAGCGTGGCCACCAATCCCAACTCTTCGCCGATGATGGAGAAAATGAAATCCGTGTTGTGCTCCGGGAGGAAGCCAAGCTTCTGCCGGCTGTTGCCCAGCCCGAGGCCGGTCCATCCCCCTGCCCCAAGGGCGAGCATGGCCTGATTGGCTTGGTAACCGATGCCATTTTTGTGTTCCTCGAGGTACAGCCAGGCGAAGATCCGTTTGGTGCGCATGGGATCATGCACCAGCGAATAAGCCAAGCCTGCAACAGCGGCCACGAGCGGCGGCACGAGGAACTTCCACCGCACGCCGGCGATCAAGAGCATCGCACCGGTCACACACGCCATGAGGATGGTCGTGCCGCGGTCCGGCTCGACGAAAATCAAGCCAATTACCAGGCCGATGAAAAGACCAGGGATGAGGATACCCTTTTTCCAGCCCGGCATCTGTCGTTGAAAATGTTCGCCGTACCAGGCGACCACCAAAATCAGCGCCATTTTGCCCAATTCCGAGGGCTCAAAGCGAACGCCGAGGGGCAGTTTGAACCAGCGACGCGCACCGTTCATTTTGAAGCCGATATGGGGAATTAACACCAAGGCCAACATCACCACGGCCAAGACAAACAGTGGCCAGGCAAACTTCTTGAGCAAACGATAATCCAAACTAGCAGCCGCCACGGCACCCACCAACCCCAGGGCGCACCAAATGAGTTGCCTGGAGAGGTAATTCGTCCCCTTATCGGCCATGCTAGAGCTGTAAAGCATCACCATGCCCAGTGCGAGGAGGGCAGCAACGCAAAAAACCAATGTGGTGGTGGCCAGCTTCATCAAAAAAGTGAATCGGGCGACGGGTTGAGGTAACCCGGCGCCCGATCGCAAACGGAATTAACGGCCAGTCGCAACGGGGGCGCTTACGGGCGGTGCATAGGCGGACGGAGGCGGCACGGGCGCGCTCACCGGGGCACTCACCGGAGCGGGTTCCGGAGCGGGAGCGGAGGCTTTGGCCGGCAGTTTCAATTTTTGGCCGACCTTGATTTTATCGGTCTTCAGATCGTTCGCGGCCCGGAGGGATTTGACCGACACGCCGTGATCCTTGGCCACTTTGGTGAGCGAATCACCGGACTTGACGGTATAAACGCTGCCGCCGTCAGCGGGAGCCGCCATCATGGCAGTTGCGCCGGGCGTTGCAGCATTATTGACCACCGGAGCCGCACCGGCAGGAACGACGAGTTTTTGGCCGGGTTTCAACTTCGTGGGCAGGATGGTCGGGTTGGCATTTTCCAGGGCCTTCGTCGGCACGCCCAGTTTCTTGGCGATCGTGTAGTAGGAATCGCCCTTGAGCACAACGTAGTCAGCGGTGGCGGGTGCAGGTACGGGAGCCGGAACCGGATCAGTTACGGGGGCTGGTGCTGGCGCGAGCGCGGGTGCAGGAGCACCGGCGGTGTTGCCGGGTCCGGGCACAGGCAGTGGCGGAGTCGGAGTGTTGGTGCCATCCGGAGGCATGAGCGACGGATCGTTCGCCGCCGTGCCGTCCACCGGCGGAGCGGCTTGCTCCTTTTTGCAACCGAGCATGAGCAGGCCGCCGAAGAAAAGAACGTGCAGGCCGAGGACGCAAAGAACGGCGACCTTCACGCGGGCGCGGCCTTTGTTTTGTTGCTCCAGGAGGGAGCCTTGCGGGATGAGTGGATTCGAGTTGTTCATTTAGCTAGTGGCGCTGTTATAGCGTCCTTTCATTTGAGGGGTGGTTATGTTTTCGGTGCTTTCGCCCCGGGGTTTTTCCTCAAAAAAACCCGAGGCAAATCTAAATTTTATTATTAATTTCAATTTTTATTTCAAATTGTCCGCAATGAGCGTCCGCGTAATGGGGGTGCCATCGATACTGCCACCATGGGCAGGGGTCATCAGGCCAAGAACCGCGTGTCGAAACACCTCACCCCGATGCTGATAGTTTCGAAACTGGTCGAAGCTCGAGCAAGCCGGGGAAAGCAAAACCACATCGCCGGGCACCGCATTTTTTACCGCTACAGAGACAGCTTCTAACAACGAACCCAGCAGTGTGCAAGGAGTAAAGAGGCTCCAGGCGGCACGAATTTTTTCGCGCGCTTCGCCGATAAGAAAAGTCCCTTTTACCCGCTGAGAAAGCAGCGGGCCAACATCGTGATATTCAAGCCCTTTATCCTTGCCACCGGCGATCAGCCAGACGTTCGGTCTGCTGCCTGCGGGCGCCACCGAAAGCAGCGCCTTGTGCAGGGCGTCCACGTTCGTGGCCTTGGAATCGTTGATGAATTGCACGCCGTTGATCTCCGCCACCCGCTCGCACCGATGCGGACCCGGCGCTTCGGCTTTCAGCACATCCACCATCGCATCCAGAGGCAGGCGGAGGACGTGGCCGACCGCCAGCGCGGCCATCAGGTTCTCGGCGTTGTGCGGTCCGCGCAGGCGGCATTCCTCGGTGTTCAACAACGGCCAGGACCAATCCGGCAACCGGCTCATCAACAGGCCGCGATCCAGAAAAATATCGGCGTTGCGATTGTTGGCGCTGAAAGTAATGACCTTGGATGGCAAAGAGATCTCCAGGGAACGCAACTGAGCCAATGCCTCGCTCTGCACGATAGCCCAATCGAACGACTGTTGATTGGCGAAAAGCCGCGCGTTGGCGCGAACGTAATCTGCGTGGCTGGCGTAACGGTCCGAGTGGTCGGGCGTCAGGTTCAAGAGCACGCCCACGGCGGGCCGGAAAAAGCGCGTGGTTTCCAACTGGAACGAATTCACCTGCAGCACCAGGAAATCAAGGTCCTTGGTTTCCATGGCCACGGAGCAGACCGGGCGAGCGCCGTGTCCACACAAGGCGATCTTCCGATGATTGTGCGCCAGCAGATGGTCGATCAGTTCGGCGGTGGTGCCCTTGCCGTTGGTCCCGGCAACCGCGATGCTCAAACATTTCGCCTGCTGATAACCGAGCTCAAATTCGCCGATGACCGGCACCTGGCGTTGCCGCATTTCCTGAACGATCGAGGAGTTCCCCGGCACGGCGGGACTGACCACGGCGAGGCTGAACTGGCGGTCCGGCGGAGAGCTCACGCCCAATTCGACCTCAACACCCAATGGCCGCAGACGGCCGGCTTCCGCGCGGAGGTCGGCGGTATCGGACTGGTCCACCGCCATGACGTGGGCGCCGCTGCCGCGCAACAGTTCGCAAGCCGCGCGGCCCCGCGCACCGAGGCCGATCACCAAAACCTGTTTATTTGCCAATTCGTACATCTGAAACAACCGAATACTTTAACGGATCTTTAAACTGCTCAGCGCCACCACGGCGCAAAGGACGCATAAAATGTAAAAGCGCACGACCACCTGGGTCTCATGCCAGTTCTTCTTTTCAAAATGATGATGAATAGGCGCCATCAGAAAGAGGCGGCGGCCCGTTCCGTAACGTCGGCGCGTGAAGCGGAAATAGCTGGTTTGCAAAATGACTGAGAGCGCTTCCATGACGAACACCCCGCCGGCGATGACCAGCACGAGCGGTTGGTGAATCAACACGGCGATAATCCCGAGCGCGCCGCCCAAGGCCAACGAACCGGTGTCACCCATGAACACTTGCGCCGGGTGGCAATTGAACCAAAGAAACCCCATTCCGGCCCCGATCATGGCCGCGCAAAAAACGGTGAGTTCCCCCGCGCCCGAGACGTGAGGAATTTGCAGGTAGCCTGCGATTTTTACGTTGCCAGCAAGGTATGTCAAAATAAGGAACACAAACGAAACGATTAACGTACAACCGATCGCCAAGCCGTCCAAGCCATCGGTCAGGTTCACCGCGTTCGAACTGCCCACGATCGTGAACATCGTCAGGACCAGTCCGACCCCGCCCACGCCGCTTACAACGGGGTATTTGTAAAAAGGAACCATGATGTCCGTGATCAATTTGCTTGTCGATGGCAACTGCCAGAGATAAACACCGATAACCAAAGCCAAAACCGTTTGTACCCAGAGCTTTACGTTCGACTTTGTGCCACCGCTGCTGGCTTTGGTGATTTTGGTGTAGTCGTCGTAAAACCCCAAGCCGGCGAGAACGACGACCGAGAGCAAGGTCAACACTATCAACATGTTCCACTGCGCCCAGAGCAAGGTGGTGAAATTGAGGGTCATCACGATCAACAGGCCACCCATGGTGGGGGTGCCCATTTTGAGGGGCTCGCGATTGGTCAAATTGCCAGCGACTTCGGCCCGATCACGATAGTTTTGGCCGAAGCTCAATTCCTTCAGCCAAGCGATGACTTTTGGCCCTAACCACAAGCTCAGAAGGAAGGAGGTAACCGCCGCCCCCGCACTCCGGAACGTGATGTAATGAAACAGACGCAAGCCGGAAATGTCTGATTCCCAGGACGTTCCGGCGCTCCGATCCATTAAAAATTGTGTCAGATAGTAAAACATTCAGACTTTTCCGGTCACCAACTCCGCCCGCAAGGCCTCGACGACCCGTTCCAGGCGAGTTGACCGCGAGGCTTTCAACAGCACCACATCGCCGGCTTTCA
>JAQGOT010000255.1 GCA_028293465.1 Pedosphaera sp.
AGGCAATTTCTCGCCAACCTCAAGCCGGGCCTGATGCGGGGGGATTTTAATCAGGCCAATGGTTTGGCGGGCCGGCTGATTTCGAAAGGCCTTGCACGGCCGGAAATTTATTATCTCTCAGACTTTCAACGGAAGAACTGGGCGAACGTGGATTTTACCGGCTTGCCAGCGGCGGCGCGGCTGTTCTTTGTGGACGTCTCGGGGGTGAAGAAGGACAACCACGCCATTCTGGGTGCGACCATCAACCAAGCCGAAGTGCTTGCGGGTGACACGGTGTTGCTGGAGGTAAATGTCGGCAATTTTAGCGCGCAACCGTTGCAGGAGCGATTGACAGCGGTATTAGACCAGCGGGCAACCTTCGAGAAAGACGTGTTCATTGCGCCGTGGTCGGTGGGCAAGGTGGTCTTGCCGGTGACACCGGGGGCGCCGGGAATGCATCTTTGCGAGATCAAGCTGCCGCCGGATGGGCTGGAGCAGGACGACCGATTCCATTTGAGCATGCCGGTGATGGAGAAGGAGGAAGTGCTGATTGTTTCCGATGATCCCAAGCCGGACCAGGATGCGGTCTATTTCCTGAAGACCGCGCTCAATCCATACGACACACTCCAAGGCTCGTTGCTGCCGCGGCATATCAGGTCGGGCGAGTTGACAGCCGCGCAGTTGGTGTCGGCGAAAAAGCTGTTCCTTACCCGGGCCGGGCCGTTGAGCGGCGAGGCTTGCACGGCGGTGGCCAAGTTCCTGTTCAATGGCGGCGGGATCATTTATTTTCTGGATGGCCAAAGCGATGCACAGAACTTGCAAGCATTGGAAACGGCCATGGGACCGGGGACCATGCCGCTCAAACTCGGCGACAAGCGGGTGGCGGAGAACCTGACGGCAGGCGTCCAGGTCATCAAGGGGGATTTCAAATCAAAGTACTTGAAATTATTCAGCGGTTCGACGCGGCAGGATCTGGCCATGTTGGAGTTCTATGATTTCTATCATGCCAGTTCAACCGGCGCGGGAAATATCCTGCTGAGCTACGCGGATGAGACGCCGGCCATGGCCAGCCTGGGGCATGGGCAGGGGACGATGCTCCTGCTTAATTTTTCCGTGAGCGAGTTTTCGAGCAACCTGGCCCGCCAGAAGATTTTTCCAGCCTGGATTCAAGAGCTGGTCAAAGCGATCTCCAACGACGAGCCGCCGCCCGGCGCTTATGTGGTCGGCGAGAATATTCAGACTGAAGTATGGCGCAGAGATTTGAGGGATAATAATTTCATGTCGCCGTCGGGGACCCCCGTTGCGGTGAGGCGTGAAGCCATCGGAGAACGCTACGGGATTTCCTTCGTGCCGGCGGAATTGGGCTTTTACACGCTGCGTTCCGGTCAGGCCCTCTATTCGTTCGGCGTAAATCCCAGCCCGGATGAGTCCGATTTGCGGCAGGTGGATAAGCAACTGTTGCCCGACACGCTCAAGGAGGGGCAGCAGGCCAACTTCGTCGCGGGGCAGGAGGATTATACCAACCTCGTGCTCGGCCGGCCGGTGTTCCACTACTTCGTGCTCGCGGGTCTCGTGCTGCTCATCGCGGAAATGGGGCTGCAACTGCTCATGAAACGGCTTGCGACATGAACGCTCCCAACTCCAGCTTGGTTTTTGACCCGATTCTGCCGGTGCCCTTGGTGATTTTAGTGGGGCTGGTGCTGGTGACGCTCACCGTGTTGGCCTACATCAAAGTCGGTTCACGAGCGGGAGGGTGGAAAAATGGGATTCTCACCGCCTTTCGGCTGCTGGGGATCCTGATGGTCCTGCTGGTGTTGCTGCAACCGTCGCGGTTGGAAAAAATCCCGCCGCCGGACAAACCGCGACTCACCTTGGTGGCGGTGGACACGTCGCACAGCATGGAACAAACCGATGTGGACAAGGCGTCCAGATTGGCAGCGGCAAAAAACCTCCTGCAGGAGGCGGATTTGATCCCGCGAAACGGCATCATCAAAGATCCGGCCTTGCGGATGTTCGAGTTCAGCGGCGACGCGGCTCCGGTGCCAGGGTCGGTCATGGACCTGACGGCGAAAGGTGGAACCACACGATTTCATCATTCAATCAGTTCAATGCTCAATTCCCTGGGTGCGAATGAAGGGGCCAAAGCGTTGATCGTGCTGACCGACGGACACGATTTTGAATTGGTGAACCCGGCCAAAACCGCAGTCTTGGCGCGCTCGCGCCAGGTGCCGATTTACGCCGTCCCGCTCGGGCAACAAGGCCAGGTGCGCGATGTGGCGGTCCACATCACGAGCTATCAACCCTATTGTTACGTGAAGCAAAAAGCCCGCATCTCGGCCATGCTCCGCTTGATTGGCTGCGAGTATGAGGATATCCAGGTGGAGTTGCTCCGCCAAAACCAGGTCATCCAGACCCAGCGGCTCAGCGTCGAGGAAAGCACGCAGTTACCCGTGCAATTCGAAGTCTCGGAGAAGGACGTCGGGCAATACGAATACGAGATCCGGGTCGTGCCGTTACCCGGAGAAGTGGACAAGGAAAACAACAGTGCCATCACCTACCTCAATGTGATCGATCAACAAATCCAGGTGCTGATGCTGGAAGGTTCGCCGTATTGGGATACAACCTTTTTGCAGCGTTCCCTGATGCGCAACGATAAGATCGAGCTCGATTCCATCGTTCAGTACGCGCCGCAGAAGGCACGGTTGATTCGCAAAAAGCCTGGGCAGGAGGAATTGAAGGTTCCCACCACGGCCGCGGAATTTAACCGTTACGATGTCATCATCTTGGGACGATCGGTGGACAAGTTGTTGAACCGGGACCAGCTTGTTTTGTTGGAGGATTACGTGAAAAACCGTGGCGGGATGGTCATTTTCAGCCGGGGGCGGGCATTTGAAGGAGAATTGGCGAAGAACGATCTCGAGCCTGTGGTCTGGGATGACACGATCAATGAGAAGGTGCGGTTGCAGGTCGGACGGGAAGGGCAATCGGTCGCGCCGTTGCGGCTTTTGGCCGAGCAGAGTGGTGGTTTGGACAGCGTGCCTGAATTGATCGCCGGGCGGAACGTGGTCGAGAAAAAGCCCCTCACCGCCACGCTCGCCTCGGCGCAGGGCGCGAACGGTGGCGCACCCGTGCCGGGAATTGTGCAGCGAAGATTTGGTCAAGGGCAGGTGGTGAGTGTGGGGGTGGACGGCCTCTGGCGTTGGGCCTTCAACGCCAAAATTGAAGGGGTAAACACTTTGTTCGATCGCTTCTGGGACCAGATGGTTTTGTGGTTGATGGCGGGAAGGGATTTTCTGCCGAATCAGCAATTCTCGTTGCGGACCAGTTCCGCCAACATTTTGCTGGGTGAAAAAGCCTACTTCCGGGTGGTGATGCGCAGCCCGGACCTGAAGACCAAGGAAATGCCAATCGTCTTTTACCAGGGCGAGCGGGAGGTGGGGCGCACGACCTTGAACGCCGTCCCGGGGCAGGATGCGAATCGTTTGCTGGGGGAGTTCCTGCCGGAAAAGCCCGGGAAGTTTCGCGCCTCGGTGCACTTTCCTGATGGGACCACGCAGGAAACCCGTTTCATCGTTTACGAGGAGAATCAGGAGCAAACGGAGGTGGCCACGGATGTCGGTTACCTGAAGCGCCTTTGTGAAAGCAGCGGCGGGCGGTTGCTGGCACCGGGAGAACTGGCCAAGTTAAATGCCGAGTTGCGCAACGAGAAACAGGAGACCACCCCCAAGACCCGGCTCCGGACGGTTTGGGATAGGACTTGGTTTTTCTATCTGATTGGCGTACTGTTTGGAATCGATTGGTACCTGAGGAGAAGGTGGGGGTTATGCTAGAGGAGATTCAACCGGTCGTTTCCGGTTTGGAGACGGCGGACCGTTCCTTGCAAAAGGAAAAAGGTCGCAGCTTTCTTTTGCGCGCATGTCCTTGGTTGCTCGGCTTCGTCTTGCTTTGCTTTCTGCTGGATGTATTCCTGCAACTCGCATCGGGGCCACGGTTGTGGCTGCTGGGAGGTTTGGCCCTGCTTTGCGTGGTGGTGCTCGGCTGGAGCTATTATCTGGGCCACGTTCGGCGCAATCAACTGGAGCGCATTGCCCGCGTGCTGGAAACCCGGGATTCCGCCTTGGGATCGCGGCTCATCAACATCCTGCAGTTGCAATCCCAGACCAAGGACCCCGCCTTGAGCGGTTTGACCCGGCAAATGGCCCAACAGGCGGTCGCTGGTTATGCCAACGAATTGCGGGGGGTTGATTTTGCCGGTTTGGCGAAATCCGGACGCCTGGCGGGAGACTTGAAGAAAGCCGCGCTCGCCGGATTGGCTTTTCTCGTGGTGCTGGCAGCATTTTACCAGGTGTCATTGACGGAGATCCTGCGGTTCGCCGATCCGCTGGGTGATCATCCGCCTTATTCCTTT
>JAQGOT010000258.1 GCA_028293465.1 Pedosphaera sp.
TTTGTCGATTTTCCGACCGAGATACTCGATGATCTCCGTCCCCTCCGGAATGTCGCGCAGCGCAAAGCCGCCCGTGCCGTGGATGCCCGAGGTCCTGAAAGCAATCATTTCGTCCGTTTGCATACCGCGACACTCTACCACAATCACGCGCGGACAAAAGCGGGAATTAGCACTATCCCCGGGCAGGCAGCCGCGTCAATGTTCCCGCACCTGATAAAACCGCGCGGGGAAGTTGGTCCGGGAATCCTGGAGCAACATGGAACCGTTCGTGATGGACAGCGAGTTGGTGAGGACCGTCCAATCGATCAGGTTCGTGCTGGCCAGGACATCGAAGTGGGCGATGTCATTGGTGGTCAGCAGCGCGCCGCCGTCCGCATCGGTAAAAAGCAACTGGAACTGGCCGCCGGGGAGGAGCACCGGTTGGGCCAATCTTTCCGCCACCAGCACGCGAATGACCGCGTTGCTGCTCGAGGCGTTCGCCAGCGCGTTCGTGACAATCACCGAGTAAGTCGCGCCGTCAATCCGGGTCACCGCGGGCAGGGTCAGCGTGGAGGTGGTGGCTCCCGGGCGATTGGTCCCGTTCTTCTGCCACTGATAGCTGATGGGGCCGTTCCCCGTCGCGCCCACCTTCAGCGTGACGTTCGTGCCGCCGATCACCACCTGGCTTTGCGGTTGATTGGTAATGACCAGAGGCGCGCTGTAAATATGCAGGTTCGCGCCTGACGCAAAGCCAAGCGTCGGACTCAGGAACCGGATGCGATTGATCAGCGAGGTGTCAGAGTAACCGGCCGTCGTCCAGTTGGCTCCGCCGTCGGTGGTGTGCAGGAAGGTGTTGACGGCCGCGATGCCGGAGGCGCCGCCGATCCAACCTTCGTTGGTGTTGACAAAGCCCAGGCCCTGCAAATAGAAGGCGGACGAACCCAGCCCCACGGAGGAAAGCGGGATGCCGTTGGAAACCCAGTTGTTGCCGCCATCCGTGGTTTTGTAGAAAACGACGCTGTTGAACGTGCCGTTTTGTTGCAGCGCGCAGTAACCAATGTTCGTCGTGGGCCAGGACATTTTCCAAAAATAGGAGCAGGAAATCGGCGTGGTTACCACCGGGGTCCAAGTCGCCCCGCCGTCGGTGGTCCGGGCGATGCGCCCATAGTAAGGTGGGGTGCAAGTGGTGCTGTAGCTGTTCGTGTCCATCCCCACCACCCAGCCGTTCAGCGGATCCCGGAAATAAACATCCATGAGGCCGTTCATCACGCCCATCGCGGTCAAGTTCACGATTGTCCAGTTCGTGCCGCCGTCGTTGCTCTTGATAAAAAATGCCGGTCCGCGCACCCGGCCCGCGCCATAGATGTGCTGCGCATCCAACACGTACATCGCGCACAATCCTTTCATTCCCGCTTCGGCAAAACCCGGCACATTGGCCCAGGTGACGCCGCCATCGTAGGAGCGATACAGCACGTTGGTGTTGCTCACCCCGCCGTCGTAGGAACCGACTCCGAGGTTCCCGGCGAACCCAACCTGCGGAGTTGCGAACGTCACGGCCCGAAAGTGCGTGCCGGCCAACGACAGATTCGTGGTCCAGGTCGCGCCGCCGTTGGTGGTGCGGTAAATATTGTTGTTCTGCGAAGCCCAGCCGTTGGTTGGGTCAGTGAAATAGATGTCATCATGGCGAGGGCTGCCGCCGCCCGGAGAATTGGGGAATTGAGTCCAGACCGGAACCGAATCCGTGGTCACGGTCAGCGTGGCGATGGAACTGGTGACTGAGCCGTAGGCGTTGCTGACAACGACGCCGTAGCCACCCGCGTCACTGAAGAGCACGCCGCCGAGGTTCAGGCGGTTGGTGTGCGAGCCGGCGATTCGGGGACCGTCCGCCAGGTTCGCACCGTTAAACTGCCACTCGTAACTCAAGGGCGCGGTTCCCGCCGCCGTGACGTTGAAGCTCGCATTCGCTCCTGCCACCGCCGATCCGCTCTGTGGCTGGGCCATGATTACCGGAGGACTGCCGCCCACCAAGAATTGGAAAGTTCCGTTCGTGCCGGTGGCATCATTCTTGGTGATCGCGGTCGTGGTCAGGCCCAGCGAATAAACCCGAAGCAGGCCCTGCCCGGAACTGATGGCATAAACGTTGTCCGCCGCATCCCACGCAATTGCGCGCCCGTTCCCGGTGCTTGAGAGGTTGTTAATGATTTGAAGGCTCGACGCGTCGGGGACCCCATTGGTCAACCGGAGCACCGAGATGTGATTGTCCGTGTGCATCACCGCCACGTAGGCGTCATCAGGTGAAACGCTCACTGAACGGGCGTCCTGCAACAGGTCGGGGCCGGTGTTGGTCACGCCACCCGCCGCCGCCAAGGAATCCCAGAGCACGGTGACACCATCGGCGCTGAAGACGGAGAGGTTCGGCGCGCCGAAGTTGGCTCGGTTCAGTTGACCGAACAGTTTGCCATCCGCCCCCAAAGCCAAATCCGTGTTCAGGTTGATATTGGGGCCCAGGCCGATGCACCCCAGGTGCCCGGGCCCGACTGACCAAGGCAGCGGGCCGGCTCCGATCTGGTATCTCTGGATGCTGTTGTAGGGCGGCCCAAGACTCCCATCAGCGTCATAAATGACCAAATTGCCGGTCGCCAGCGATCCTTGGACGCAAGGGGCGCTGGAGATCCTTCCATGATAGCCGGGGGCAATAGCGGCGTCGCCCAGGGTGGCGAGAACCTGGTTGGTGGAACTGGCGAAATCGGCATCGAAAGCCCAAATCGTGGACCCCGTTGCCGAGAAATCTCCGACGTACACCCGGTCATCCGGACCCAGGCCGATTCGATACGGGCTGTTGGCGTCGGCAACGAAAACCGCGCCTGCGGCATTGGTGCCCCGCCCTGAAGCGTCCGACAGGTCGGAATTCATCAGATAGACTCCCCTGCCCTTGGTGGCAGCGCCGGTGTTTCCGGGCGTCGAATTATCCGCGTACACCCGTCCGAACGTGCGGGTTTTGGGATTGGCATTGACGGCCACTCCGCGCGGACTGGGGAATTGGACGGTGTTGCTGGCATCCACGCTGATCTGGGACGGGATGCTTGAGCCGAGCTTGTAAACGATGATGGAATAATTCGTATGAGCGCTCAACGCAAAGGATTGAATCCCTTTCGCCAAGGCCCCCAAATCATTCGTGGTGGCGCCATTGTCGAAAGCGACTTTTACGCTATCCGCATTTTCGTTCAGGATGAATTTGATCGTGCCACTATTGTTGGTGATGCCGGAAGCGTAGGGGTGGGCTTGGGCAACGCGCCCAACTGAAAGCAGCAGCAACGCTGACATGCTCAATCGGAACAAAGTCCGGATGCTGGATGGTAACATTTTCATATCGCTCGGGTTCGTTCTGATGTCCTGAAAGGGCTGGCCCGACGGCTGCCGCTTTGTGGTACACATGAACAACAATCCTACAATCCCCTAAAGCTGGAATGCAACTTTGTTAAGTGCGTACGCCAAGGGTACGCAGTTGTCTTTGAATGTTACCTGGATTTCCCCACCAGCCCTTCAGATCGACCGAAACGGATGAATTCACGGTTGAATCACACGACTTTCCAAGCTTGAGCGGGTAGGATCAATACCACTTTCACGGAAATGTCCACCTGCCCCCCTTTCACCCGATGTAAAAAACCGGGGTTTCCCCTATTGGCCGGAGCGATGATCAACCGGACGTTCTTGGGAGAAAGTTCACCGATGAAAACGCCATTTTTCATCCTCGCAGTCGCCGCCATTTTGGTGGCAGGCTGCCGGGCTACCAAACCGGAGGCCGCCTCCACCGCCATTGTCCCTCAACCCACCAGCAGTGCCGGCTCAAAATACGCCCTGCTGCCGCGGGCGGTACAGCACACCATCACGGCCCAAGCCGGGGCGGCAGAAATCAAGGACATCAATAAAGTGCCGGGCGAGGATCAGGACTATTACGAGATCACCTTCCGGGATTCCGCCGTGGCTCCCACTTTGTACGTGGCCGAGGATGGAACGCTGCTCAACGAGAGCGCCCCCAGCGCCGCGGGAGCACCCGGCGATTTGCTCGGGACCAATGCGGGGGGCGGGGTTCTCAGCACCCTCCCCAACCCGGTGCAGCGGACCCTCCAACTCACGGCCCCCGGGGCGGTGGTGGCGGAGGTGCGGCGGATCCAAGGCAACGTGTACGAAATCACCTTCCAGGACCCCGCTCTGCATCCGAAAATGTACATCGCCGAGGACGGCAGACTTTTAAAGGAGGCTCCATGAAAACCCACATAAGAAAGGAAAATCGGCACCCGATCAAACCAGCGCGGGGTGCCGTTCGGTTGGTATTATGTCTGCTGCCGCTGCTGATCGCGGGCTGCGCTTCAACCGCCAACCAGAAATGGAACAGCCGCGTAGGGAGTTACACCGTCACGCAGGCGCTGACCGAGCTCGGTCCCCCACAAAGCGCGGTGGCCTTTCACGATGGCGTGCAGGTTGCCGAATGGCTGACGCGTTTCGGCACGCGTACCTCGCTGCAAGCGCAATCCGGCCCGACGTTCAGCGCGCGCGTTTTTGATTATTCGGTGCTGCCCCGAGATGCCGCCCATATTCCTGACAAATACCTGCGATTGCTGTTCGGCCCGGATGGGAAATTGATCGCTTGGGACCGGCAATATCGATAAGTTTTTGTCGCGCCAGGCAGGATCGACTTTCCCTTTTGCCAAGCGTTTTTCATGGGAGTTGGAAGTCGTGCCACTGATGAAATCGATTCTCCTCTTATTCCCGTGGCTGCTGGTCCTCGCGAGCTGCACCACCACCCACCAGGTGGATTGGAACAGCCGGATCGGAACTTTCACCTACGCCCAGGCGGTTGACGAATTGGGACCGCCTGAAAACCTGGAACTGGTTCCCGATGGCACACGCGTGGTCTCCTGGTTGGCGCAACGCGGCCGATCGGGTTCAGTTGGCTTCGGCATGGATGCCGGTTTCGCCACTCCCGGCTTGCTGGAAAATCCCATGCCTTACGAGACGCCACCCACGCCGGATCGTTATCTTCAGCTTCGGTTCGGCCCGGATGGCAGACTGATGGCCTGGAAACGGTTCTACCGCTTCCAATAGAGATTGCCATCCACGCCCATGGCGATGGCAAATTGAAGCGCGCAGTGTAAAAACCACCCCACCCGTGCTAAGTTGGATGCACAAACCCCTCCAAACTATGAAAACAATGTTTACCCTGTTGTCTTCCCTTATTTTGCTGGCGGGTTGCACCACCGGAACTCCGCTGGTCAATTATCCGCTGGTGAATTGGGATCGCCGAGTGGGCAATTACTCGTACAACCTGGCACTGGTGGACCTGGGCACGCCCGAGCGATCCGCCACCCTGCCGAACGGCACGCTCGTGGCGGACTGGATCACCCGCCGCAGCACTCCGGGCACGATGGGGCTGGGGACGAGGGCCGGCTTTGAGCCTCCCACTTTCTGGGAAAGCTCTGTTCCCGGTCGGATGCAACCCACGCCCAACTACCATCTTCGGCTCACCTTCGGCCGGGATGGGAAGCTGACCGCTTGGGAGAAATACTCCAGTTTTTCCCAATGATCTGAGGCCAGGTCGGCGGCAGATTTGTTGAGACGGGCGGCGGGCTGCCACAGCACTGACATGCTTCACGGTTCACCACCTTCAAGCCGCTTGGGGGTTTCACCTTATTGAACGACGACCCTTGGCATTTAGCGTACTTCTAGAAAGGAAGATTTTTATGATTAATTTGATGGAAAAAGTAGGAGGGCTTTTCGGCCATTATGCCGGAGCCAGCCCGCAACAGCCGCCGGAGAATGTCCACGCAGATTACGATAATATTGCGAGCAATGTTCCCCCCGAGACGCTGGCGCACGGATTGAGCCATGCGTTTCGTTCCAATGAAACCCCGCCGTTCGGCCAGATGGTTTCGCAGCTCTACAGCCATGGCAACACCCAGCAGCGCACCGGTTTGCTCAGCACCTTGCTGGGTTCGGTCGGCCCAACCGGGCTTTCGTCGCTGGCCGCGCGCGGCCCCGGATTGTCGAGCTTGCTCAGTGCGTTTCGAGGCGGCGGCCAAAACCAAATCACGCCGGCCCAGGCAGACCAATTGTCGCCGCAAGAAGTCGAGGCATTGGCCAGTCATGCGGAAAAACAAAATCCGTCCATCATCGACCAGGTGAGCGGCTTTTACTCGCAACACCCGACCCTCGTCAAAACCCTAGGTGCCGGGGCGCTGACGTTGATGATGGCAAAAATGGCCGCGAAACATCGCGCTGGCTAGCGCCGGAGCCGCTTGGGGAGGGTTCAGGCGCGGATGGCCCAGCGGAGCTTGGCGGAGGAGGAACGCGGATTGGCACGAACCTCTTCGGGACCCGGCCGGATCACTTCATGGGCGATCCGGGCATAGAGACCGTCCTGTTCACCGGCTTGGAAGGCTTTTTTCACCCGCCGGTCTTCTCCGGAATGAAAGGTCAAAATAACCACCCGCCCGCCGGGCTTGAGACAGGTGGGGAGATTCCGCAGGAAGGTTTCCAGGGCGCTCAGCTCATCATTCACGGCAATGCGCAACGCCTGGAAGGTGCGACGGATGCTGAGGTCAATCTTCTCCTTGGATTGCTGCCCGGGGAGTGACGAGAAGGCGATCCGAACGGCCTTGGCCAAGGCGGTGGTGGTGATGATGGGGGTTTGCGATTGGGCCTGGTTGATGGCTTTCGCAATGGGACGGGCTTGGGGTTCATCCGCGTTTTCCTCCAAGATTTCAACCAACTTCGCTTCGCTTAGCGTGGCCAAGAACGCGGAAGCGGGGCGGCCGCGCTGCGGGTTCATGCGCAAATCGAGCGGGCCTTCGGCCTTGAAGGAAAAGCCGCGTTCGGGATTGTCCATCTGCATGGAGGACAGCCCCAGGTCGGCCAGGATCAGGTCCACGCCCGCGAGACCCCGGCTGGCGAGAATTTTCGGCAGCCCGGCAAAGTTCGTGCGCTGGATGACCAACGCCTCGGGAGGAATTCCGGCGGCGTGCAGGCGGGCTTCGGTCTTGGGCAGCTCGATCGGATCCGCATCCAACCCGTAAAGCCGGCCGCCCGGCAGGATGGCGTGGAGGATCTCCAAGGCGTGGCCGCCGTAACCCAAGGTCGCATCCACCGCGATTTCGCCGGGTTGGGGGGCGAGGACCTGCAAAATCTCCCGGACACAGATGGGCCGGTGCATGCCGGCGGGAGTTTTGCCGCTCTCCAGTATTTTTTGGACATCGCCGGCATAGCGCGCGGGATCCTGCTCCTTGTACTTTTCCTGGAAGCGGCGCGGGTGCGTTCCGTGATAGCGAACGCGACGTTTATGTGGCGGTGTGGTTGTCAAAGCAGGCTTACCTTACAGCCTCCGGGCGGCATAGCCAACCAGAACCACTCCACCGAGCCGCACCCGGTCACTTTTTCGCCGGGATGACGCTGATCTGGCCGCTGCGCTCCAGGCGGGCCGTAGCGACCTCGTCGGGATTGTTTAGCTGCCCGTTCAGGCGCAAATCCTCGAACAAATCCTCCTCGCTGATATGAGTTCGGCGCATCGCCTCCGGTTTTATCCTGCCCGCTTCAATCAACACCTCCTCGCCGCCTTTCACGAGGACCGCAAACCGGTGATAACGGAAGGCGATGGCCCCCAAGCAAGCGATGGAGCCCCACCAGCACAAAGCCCCCGCCCAGGGTGGGAAAGAAGGCAGCGGAGCCGTTCACCGCGCGGGCCAGCATGGAGGCAAGAATAAAGCCGAGGATCACATCAAAGCCGCTTTCTTGGCGAAGAAACGCTTGTCCGCCAGGCGCACCATGACCAAGGAGGTAATGAACACGATGACGCCCCGCAGGGTGACCTGTAAAAAGGTCAAATCTTTGGGTTGCAATTCCGAGCCGATCCATTGGTGGAAATCTGTGAGGAGTTTTTCCAAAACGCACCTTTCCTTTGAATCAATGCTTTCAGCGTATCACAGAATTGCGGTTGTCACCACCCGGAGCACGCCGCCGTTTCGGATGGGGAACGTCTTGGGACGATATTTTCTGCGATGGTTACGACGACGGACGAGGAGGTAAACTGCGAAGAAAGAGTTAGCTTTAAACGGAAGAGAGTTCAGCGGGGAGGAGGGGAGCCGGCTCGCCAACCTCATCTGGCGGTGCTGTATTTCTTGCCTCGTGCTCGATCTCGGGGTAATCCTGATTTAATTCTGCGGCGAGATTCTCGGCCTCCTCCCGCTCGAAAAATGCCGTCCCGGTGCCGGTCCGGCCGTTTACTTTTGATTTCCAATAGATCACGTAAGTTTTATTCATGATAAACCCGTAACATCCTGAGCGGTGAATTGAATGGGGATGAAACCCCGAAGGTCCGCGACGTGTTCCCCATGTCCCCCTGCGACCCTAATGGCGGGTCACTAAAGGCTTCGGCCTCCGGGCCCGGGACCAGTACTCGTAGAGAGTTTTGATCATGTCCCGAAATTCTTCAAAGCTGGTCGGTTTGGTGAAATAGGTATTGGCGCCCAGGCTGTAGGCGCGCTGGACATCGGCCTCCCGGTTGGAGGAAGTCAACACCACCACCGGTATGAGCGCGCCCTCCTGAAGATTGCGAAACCATTCCAGCACCTCGAAGCCGCCTTTGCGGGGCATCTTTAAATCCATCAGCACGAGGTCCGGCTCGGGAAAATCAACGCGGTCGTGGAACCGGTCCACGCCGCTCAGGTAGTCGATCGCTTCCTCGCCATTGACGACGAACTGGACGGAAATATCCAAGCCGGTCCGCTTGAAAGCGCGCTGCAATAAAATAACTTCTTCGGCGTTGTCTTCCACCACCAGAACTGTAAATGGCTCGTTGTGCATTCCGCTGTTTATCCGACCGGCCGCCGCGCTTGATTCATCAATAATTTCAGCCCGCTTTTCTCCGCCAGCGATCGGCGACGAAATGGACGTTTTTCCGAACGCTTCAAGAGCGGGGACCGAACCTTCGTGCCGCCCGGCTCAGAAGTTACAATAAATCTTAGCCGCCAACGCAGTGAGTGAAATAGGGTGTTCCCCTAAAATCATTAATGAAAGGGACGTGGCCCGGTAAAGAACCACGTCCCTTGGTCTCTGCCTGCTGATTCGAAAGGCGACCCGTGCTAAAACCCGGCAGCGGGCCGCTCTCCGGGCAGAGGCTTATTGGGGTGTCAGCGTTATGCGGATGGCGTCCACGTAAATGGGCTGACCTTGCAGTTGTTGGGCGCTGGCTTGATCCAAGCCCAAATCAGAAACGGATTGCGGGACTTCCTTGACCGCGCCATTCAAGCTGATGGTTTGGCCTGGCTTGATGTTGCTGGTCGAATCCGCCGTCCTGACATAAATGGGCGTGCCGCCGCCTGAGCTTACCGAGAGCAACCGATCGCCATACACTTGTTGAACCTTCGCATTGGACAAATTAACCTGGCGTCCGGCCAATGTGGTCGGGTCCGACGCCGAGGTCAGTTGATTCAACTGGGTGATGGGGGCTGAGGTGCCGCCGGCACCACTGGATTGGCCGGACATGGAAGGCCCGGCTCCCGCAGCGCCTTGGTCAGCCGTCCCCGGACTGGTTCCGGTGTTGGCTGCCACCCCCGAGGCGGAGCTGGTCAGATTGCTGGAGATATTCACGTTCTGTGGATTGCCGATGGGCACGGCCTGAATCTCTTCCCGCCGCACTTGGCGCTGGATGTTGACCGGCTCAGTGGTCACCTGTTTCCGAACCACCACGCTGCCAGCGGGAACCACCTGAGTTTGAGCGAAGGGCTCCTCCCGGGTCAGATTGATGGTCATTTCACCTTGTTGGAAGGGAGTATTCAATGCGGTATTCCCTTGTGTACCCTGGGCACTTGGAGCCCCTTGGGCGCTCCCCGTCGGCGGTTGATTCATCTGGGAGGTGCTCGTCGCGGCATTGGCAGGCTGACGCTCGACGGTCACGGTTTCGCGTCGGACTTGGACGGGTTGGCTGACGGTCTCCGTACGGACACTCTTGCGCAACTGAACCGCACCCTCATTCACCTGCCGTGTGCCCACGCTCAATTGCTCCTGATGCAGCGGAATGACCAGATTGGTTGATTGTCCCGCCGCCAAATTACCGGCGGTCCCAGCGGTGCTGGCTCCCGCGCCCGTGCCG
>JAQGOT010000294.1 GCA_028293465.1 Pedosphaera sp.
CGTTTTTGTTCTGCGCCGCAAGGACCCGGACGCTCCCCGTCCCTACAAAGTTCCAGGCTATCCGGTAATCCCCTGGATTTTTATCGTCTTCGCGACGATTTACCTCTTGTTCACCGTGTACAACGACTTGGCCAGCTATCGAGCCGCCGTCGCCGCGGGCAAACCGGCGATCATGAATTCCGCCTTTGGCACCGTACTCGTCCTGGTCGGCACGCCGATTTATTGGTTCTATCGCCGCAAAGAAAAGGCCCTCGCGGCCGCCGTGAAACCCGCCGGGCTTTAACCTTCCCGTCTCGTCCTAAGCGTGACCGTTCGTCCCGGGCCGCTTTTTTCTTTTGCCCAGCGGCTCGTCGCTCACTCCACCAGTTTGATCTGGTCGGCGCTGGTCAACACCACCTGCGCCGCCCCATGATAATCGGCCACCTTGCCGGCCACGACAACCTGTTTGCCAACGAGCGTTTTGAGATCGGGGAACTTGGCAAAGTTTTCAGTCCGCACCACGGCGGTCATTGCGCTTTTGTAATCAGCATCAAAATTAAGAACCGCCACGCCGCCGCCGCGGGGTTCGAACACTTTGGCTACCGTTCCCTTGATGACGCCGCTCTTATCGGCCTGCTTCAGCCCGGCAGCGAGTTCATGCGCATCGAGCGCGGCGGTAAAAGCCTCGTTGGTCTTGGACACTTTCGCGAACGTGGCAGTCTTGGAGGCCAGCTCGCTCTGGGTTTGTTTGACCGGCTTTGCGGCAGCCGCTGTGTCGGGCTTGCTGTTGGTTCCCGCACTTGCAGCGATTGGAGCGGCGGGAGTCTTGGCATCGTCCGCAAAGCCGACACTCGTGAGGAGGGTAAGGATGACGCCGGCGGTGGGAAGTGTTCGCAGATTGATCATAATAATCTTAGGTTTTCGACCCTGTTTAAACGCTCCGGGCGCTCTTGGCAAGCTGTATCCCGCGCCGTTCATTAACCGTTTTTCCGTGATTCAGGCCACTCCACCCGCCGCGATTTTCTGCCAAAAACACCCCATGGCAACCACGTGTTACCGGTGTTAAGTAATCCCGTTGGCGGAAGCGATCGGCGTGGAAGTCCAATTGGGATCGAACATCAAGTTTATTATTGCTCTCGGTGCGTTGATGCCGGCGATTGGTTGCCGGGATGTGGCACCGGAAACCCCTTATTTTATTATTAAGAGTCCTGTGCAAAACACTTCCACCAATGTTCTCCCAGCTCCCGCAATGACCAACCCGTCATTGCCGACGAACTTCAATCGAAAACTTCCGACCCCGCCCGCCCGGAGCTTCGGCAGCAGTCCAATCATCCAACCCGCCGCGCGACCGCCGTCCGACATCGAAATAACCCAGCGTGTCCGCCAGGCTTTGCTCCGGGAGCGCGGCTCGTTCTCAACCGCGCCCGGCAGCATCGATGTGTTTACCCAAAATGGACAGGTGACGTTGCGAGGGCCGATTCAAAGTGAGGCCGACCGAAGCGAAATCGAGAAAATCGCGGGCCAGGTCAATGGCATTGGACAGGTCAACAATCAACTGCAACTGCAACCAAGATAACCCAGGGAACTCTATGGCAAATAAATCAGTGTTCGGATTGGTCGATAATGAAAACGATGCCTCGGATATCGTGGAGGGCCTTGAAGCAGCGGGCTTTTCCAACGAGGACATCTCGGTCCTCTTCCCCGATAAAACCGGCACGCGGGATTTCGCCCACGAGAAGAGCACCAAGGCCCCGGAAGGAGCCACGGCGGGGGCCGGCACCGGCTTGGTGCTGGGCGGCGCGTTGGGTTGGATTGCGGGAATCGGGGCGCTGGCGATTCCTGGCCTGGGGCCGTTCATCGCGGCGGGTCCCATCCTGGCGGCGCTGAGCGGCGCGGCAATGGGCGCAACGGTCGGGGGTGTTGCGGGCGCATTGATCGGCATGGGCATTCCCGAATACGAAGCCAAACGCTACGAAGGTAGGATCAAGGAAGGCAACATCCTCATCTCCGTGCATACGGAAGACTCCGACGAAGCCAAACAGGCCAAGGAAATTCTGGAGGAAGGCGGCGCCGAGGACATCGCCACCGCGACTGAAGCCAGTGTCAAGGGGACCGGCGGTTCCGTCCGGAGCGGAACCGACAGAACCAACAAGACCCGTTCCAACAAACCAACCCGCAGCGAGGACATCGACAAGGACCTTTAATTTCAGTATCAGTGGATTACGTACTCGAGCGGCATCCCCTGCCGCTCTTTTCTATTCGCGCCAGCAGAGCCCGGCGATGAATGTTGACAGGCTTCGGTTTCGGCAATATTTAAGGCGGGTCACGGAAAGCTGCAGCTGGAGTATGCAGTGTTTCCTGGGGGCTACGGCCGCGGATGGCGGAGCGCCGGAGGTTGGGAACGACGGGAAACTGAGCATGGATGAAGCGGTTGAGCCGGGAACACTGGTGCAACGCCGCTGACTCCGGGCCTTTGGTGCGGGAAAAACAATATCAACTTATTTTTCGCTGACCCTTTTTGAGGGAGCTGAATTGGAAATTTGAAAGGGTTACGCTAATCATGCACCAATCTACGGGTGAGCCACCCGACCTTCCGGGGATAACAACCGGGCCGCACCTGCCCAACCCATATCAGCAGGGATGTCCGGCCTTCAATCCCGCAGCCCCGCTAACACGGCCAGTCAACGCGATAGTGCCATGAACGCCGTGACAAACGTCCAGCCCGTCCGGAGTGAATTTCGCCTTGGCCACAACCGGGCTTTGGATGGCCTCAGGGGGGTGGCGGTTGCCGTCGTCGTTGTGTCGCACGCTGACATCATAAGGAGAGTTTTTGGTGCCATCGCCGTTGACGTTTTCTTTGTATTGAGCGGTTTTTTGATCACCTGTCTGTTGGTCAAGGAATGGGACAAAACCAATAGCATCAGCTTCAAAAACTTTTATATCCGCCGGGCGCTGCGGTTGTTGCCGGCGTTAATTGTGCTCTTGGTCGTCTTCATCTCCTATAAGTATGTGACCGCTCCTGCCCCTCAGGCCGTCGCCTGTGCTTACGAAGCCTTGCGGGCGTTATTCTATGTGACAAACTGGTCCATCGTGTATTATTATGGTCACACAGACTATCTCGGGCACACTTGGTCGCTCTCTGTTGAGGAGCAGTTTTACCTGCTTTGGCCGGTTATTCTACTGGTCCTGCTTCCGCGCATCTCCCGCAGCGCCCTGTTTTGTTGGTTGGCTCTCGGAGCCTTCCTCTCCTGTCTTGGCCGGACACTGCTGTATATCGGCGCCAACGCCTCAGCATACCGCTTGCTCTACAGCACAGACACGCGGGCGGATGCGCTGCTGCTGGGTTGCATGTTGGGCCTTGGCTTGACATCCGATTTACTCCCGAAAGACACCCGGGGGACCGGCATTCTTAACTATGTCTCCCTGGTTTCGGCCGCCGGATTGGTGTCACTCGGTTTCCTGCCGGAGTTCCCCATGTACTATCTGGGATGGGGTTTAACCTCGGTGTTTGCGGTCATGATCATCATGGATCTGGTTACAACCCGACAGGGAGTGCTTCGGTCGATCCTGGAGTTACCTTTTCTAGGTTATCTGGGCAGGATCTCCTACGGGCTCTATCTCTGGCACAATCCAATCTTTCGGGCGATACAAGATCAACACTGGCCCTGGTGGATAAATGCGGCCGTCGGTATCCCCGTTACCACGGGAGCAACCTTGGCGTCCTATTACCTGGTTGAGAAACCTTGTTTACGCTTAAAAAAGCGATTTCAAACCGCAGCAACGCCCGCTGACGGCCTGGCGCGACAGCCGGTGGCAGAAGTTGAGGCGTGATCTCGTTTTCCGGTCGGGAACGCCTGGGCGGGTCCGCCACCCAGCGCTTCCAGCGCTTCCATCGTATCCAACATTTGGATTAGTGAAGCTCGGCGTACAATCCCGGACATTCTGTCTGGTGATTTGCCCGCTTGGCGGTAAGAATCCTCTTCGATGCCGTCCAAATCACCAGCCATCCTGCTCCGGGTATCAACCTGGTTGCTGCCTCCGCTGGGCCTGCTCCTGCTCTGGCGGGGAACGCAGTCCCTCGGCCGGAAGCTTTTCGGCACGCTTGGCATTCTGCTCTACTGCATCCCCTACTCTGCGCTGATCATCTGGCTGCTTGTTCGATTCGCCGGCCTGCAGATCGAATGGCGTGGCGGATTTCCACCGGTTCTCACCTACTCCAAAACCCTGCCGAATTACGACGCGGTTGAAAAAAGCCGCGCGGACCAGACCAAATCGCCGCCCCCCTCGCACTCTGCCGTTACCAATGCCGCGCCTTATTGGACCGACTTTCGTGGACCACACCGCGATGGTCACTATGATGAACTGCCGATCCTCACGGATTGGCCTGCCAACGGCCTGACCGCCCTGTGGCGTCAAGCTGTCGGCGGCGGTTACGGTTCACTGGTCGTTGGGGAAGGCCTTGCCTTCACCCTCGAACAAAGGCGCGAACTCGAGGTGGTGGTGGCTTATGACTTGGAGACGGGACGCGAGGTGTGGACGAACAATTGGCCTGCCCTATTCCAAGAGTCGATGGGCGGCGACGGCCCGCGTGCGACGCCCACCTATCATGCCGGGCGCATTTTTGCCCAAGGCGCGGAGGGAGAGCTGCGCTGTCTCGAGGCCGCCACCGGCCGCAAGGTTTGGTCCAAGAATATTCTCACTGATAATGCCGCGGGGAATGTCAGCTACGGCATGGCTGCTTCGCCGCTGGTCGTGGATGGAATGGTGATCGTGCAACCGGGTGGCGCGAATGGGAAGTCGGTGGCCGCCTATGACAAAGCGACCGGCGCCCCCGTTTGGAAAGCGTTGTCAGACCAAGCTGCCTACAGCTCTCCGATGGTGGTGAATCTTGCCGGCCAGCGGCAATTGCTGATCGTCACCGCCACCCGCGCGGTGGGCCTGACACTCGATGGCGGGAAATTGCTGTGGGAGCATCCCTGGGTCGTGAAGCTGCAAAACCGGAACGTTGCGCAACCAGTGGTCCTGAGTACCAACCGTTTTTTTCTTTCCGCCGGCTACGGCACTGGTTGCTCGGCGGTGGAAGTCATCCGCACCGGCGCTGGTTTCTCCGCGCAAACCGTCTGGCAGAACAAGTCGCTTAAGAACAAGTTTACCAGCTCGGTATTCTGGCAAGGTTATGTTTACGGTCTGGACGAGGATATCCTTACCTGCCTGGACGCCGCGACCGGCGAACGCAAATGGAAGGAGGGCCGCTACAATTACGGGCAACTGGTGCTGGCCAGCGGGCATTTGGTTATTTTGGGCGGCGACGGCGCTTTGGCGCTGGTTAAAGCGACCCCCGACCGACTGGAGGAGCTTGCACATTTCCCCGCCCTGCATGGAAAGACCTGGAACCACCCCGCCGTCGCGCAAGGAAAGCTCTTGGTGCGCAACGCCGTCGAAATGGCCTGCTTCGACCTCACTCGCAAGTAACCTTCCTACCCTGGGTTAAGGGCAACTCTCCCGCAATCAGCAAATCCAGCACGGCCTGAAGTTTTGCCAAGTCTTTGCCCCGGTTCCCAACGCCCTTCACATCCTTTTTTAATTAGCTCGTGCGGCTGGAGGTTCTCACAAGCCCAAATCCGCGTATAATTCTTTCTTGCTGCGAAACCGTTTCACATTTTTCCCCGCCCTGGCGTCACGGAGCGTCCGAGCGGTGAGCCTATTGGGCATGGCCACTTCAAAGGGCAGCCCTCGTCGCAGCTTGATTTGGCGGTACAGCAGCAGGATGGCTTCCGAGGCCGTCAAGCCAAGCTGGGAGAGAATATCTTCCACTTCGCGCTTCAAGTCCGGCTCGATGCGCGCGCGAATGGTTGCGGATTTGCTCATGCCTCAATGTAGCCCCGTTGTAGCTACAGGACGAGAAGATTGTCCGCGCTCGCCGGCTAACCACGACGAGGCCGCACAGCGCCCTGCCAGGGGTTGGCCTTTGTCATCCGGGTCGGACGGAAAAATGTTGCGTACCGCCCCTGGCTTCGCCACATTAGTCCTGCTGGTTGGAGAGATGGCTGAGTGGTTTAAGGCGCACGCCTGGAAAGCGTGAGTAGCTAAACACTACCGTGGGTTCGAATCCCTCTCTCTCCGCCACTTTATCAACCCCTTTGGAATCGGCATGGCGAAGGCCCTGCTGCGGAGGTCCCGTCCCACCAACAGTTCGAAGCAAATAAAGCAAGTCGTATGAGCCGGTCGCGATGGAGTGCTTCGTGTGCAAGGACGGCAAAATCCACCGGGGCCGGTGCTCGCGATTCAGCTTCTCAATCCCGTCAGATCGAACTCGTTCCGAGGTGATTTGCCGCGCAATTACCCGGTAAAGCGTCGTTCAAACCCGTGTTCCGCGCCCGCCTCCGAAGCTCATCACAAGGCCCACGATGGCCAAAATCGCTCCCAACACAATCATCCACACGGAATTATTCGTCGGGGATCCGCTGAAAACCTTGGAGACATTCGAACTGAAGGAGTTCGCGGCTTGGATGCCGAAAATCAACAGCACAATGCCGCCTGCCAGCAACGCCAATCCAATCGCTCGATTCATGGTCTATTCTAAGCCCGATTTCAGCCCGAGCCATGGGGTGTTTGCCTTCGTCCGCAGTAGTTCCTGTCGCCGCAGATTTCTTGACCGCTGATAGGGTCTGCCGCAGGCTGTTGCTCATTGATGATGTGTCATGTCCTTGAGTAAAGTCATTTTAACAGAATTGCGGCGATTGGTTGGTTCCGAAAGCGTCCTGACGGAACCGGAAGACCTCATCCCCTACTCCTTCGACGGCACTGCGGCCCTGCAACAGATGCCCGGTTGTGTCGTTTTTACCACCACCACTGAGCAGGTCGCTGCCGTCTTGAAGCTCGCGAACCAGGAAAAGGTTGCCGTGGTTACCCGAGGGTCCGGCACCGGGTTGAGCGGCGGCAGCTTGCCGAGTCAGGATTGCATCGTCTTGTGCACGGTCAGGATGGAGAAGATCCTCGAATTGGACCGGGCCAATCTCACGCTGCTCACCGAACCGGGCGTCACGACCTTGAACATCGCGGACGCGGCCAGCGCGGCTGGTTTGTTCTATCCGCCAGATCCCGGCTCGATGAAGATCTCCACCATCGGCGGCAATGTCGCAGAGAACTCCGGCGGTTTGCGTGGCCTCAAATACGGCGTCACCCGCAATTATGTCATGGGCCTTGAAGTGGTTTTGCCCGATGGCGAAGTCATGTGGCTCGGCAATAAATGCGTGAAGGACGTCGCCGGCTATTCCCTGAAGGATCTCTTCATCGGCTCCGAAGGCACCTTGGGAGTCATCACGAAGATCCTGCTGCGGCTGATTCCCAAGCCGGCGGCTAAGAAAACGATGGTGGCCACTTTTTCACGCATGGATCAGGCCGCCGAAGCCGTCTCCGCGATTATCGCCGCGCAGGTCATTCCCTGCACCCTTGAATTTCTTGACCGCATGACGATTCATTGCGTGGAGGATTACGCCAAGATCGGGTTGCCCTTGGATTGCGAGGCGCTCCTGCTCATGGAGACGGATGGCCATCCGGCAGTCGTCGCCGAGGAAGCCGCGCAAATGGAAAAATGTTGCCGCGCCTGCGGCTGCCTCGAAGTCCGGGTCGCCAAAGACGAAGCCGAAGCCAATCAACTCGCCAGCGCGCGCCGCTCGGCATTTTCCGCGTTAGCCCGCGTTGCGCCCACCACCATCCTCGAAGATGCCACCGTCCCCCGCAGCGAACTGGCCCGCATGATCCGGTTCGTGGAAGCCCTCGCGAAAAAATATCAGCTCCGCATTGGCACCTTCGGTCACATGGGTGACGGCAACCTCCATCCCACGTTCCTGACCGACGAGCGCAACCAGGATGAAATGCACCGCGTCGAGGAAGCCTTCAAGGAAATCTTCGACGAAGCCATCCGCTTGGGCGGCACCATCACCGGTGAACACGGGGTCGGCCTGGCGAAGAAATCATTCCTGCCTAAATTTGCCGGCGACGCCCAAATGCGCGTCATGCGCGAGCTCCGGAAAGCACTCGATCCCAACGGCGTTTTGAATCCGGGAAAGATGTTCGACTAGCCAAGATAAGCAAATGGGAGAGAGCACTCGCTCCCTCCCGCAGCCTGGTCCGATTTCAGTTCAGGTCGAACAACAGCACCTGCGAAGGCGCTTTACCGGTGAAGGTCAGCGATTTTTCATCACTGATCGCCACGCCATCGCCCGCCTTCAGGTCGTGGCCGTCCAGGCTCACCGCTCCTTCCGCCACCTGCAACCAGGCATGGCGATTCGGCTTGAGCTCGTGAGTGACTTTGTCGCCGGCTCCCAATTTGCCGACAAACAGATCGACATCCTGGTTGATCTTGAGCGCACCGGCGCGCGGATTGCCCGAGGCGACCAAGGTCAACCGCCCGTCCCTCAGATCGTTGGTGAAGGACTTCTGTTCGTAGCCGGGTTTTAACGACTTCTTGTCCGGCAGGATCCAGATTTGGATCAGATGCACCGGTTCGCTGGGCGAATGATTGAATTCGCTATGCTGCACGCCAGTGCCTGCCGTCATGTGCTGCACATCGCCCGGTTTCATCACCGCCCCGTTGCCGAGGCTGTCCCGATGCTCCAGGGCCCCGGACAGCACGTAGGTGATGATCTCCATGTCCCGGTGCGGATGCTTGCCGAACCCATTGCCGCCGGTCACGGTGTCTTCGTTGATAACCCGGAGACTGCGGAAGCCCATGGCGGCCGGATCATAGTAATCCGCGAAGGAGAACGTGTGGTAGGTGTCGAGCCAGCCGTGGTTGGCGTGGCCGCGGTCTTCAGCTTTCCGGATATTGATCATAGTCTTTCTTCTTTCCCGCGGCAGCCCGATGGCCGTCGCGTATTTGCTTTTGCAAGTCAATGATGCCCTGATGGCGCCGCCATCGTTATTTCAGATTCTTTCCTCTTCCAGATCGAACACGTCGAACCAGTGATAGACCGGCCGGTTGCGCGGCACAAATTGCGCAATGTAGTCTTCCATGTATTCCTGGATCGGGGCCGGCAAATCACTCAGGCGCGCATCCCGCTGCTGGTTGTTCCACTGGATGATTTCCGCCCGGGAGCGCTTCTTCGCATGCTCGCCGATCCATCGGGACACCTCCTCGTCCGTGGCACCGTCGGCGACGAAGGCTTTGAGCGCCTCCGGATCCAGCTCCGCAAATTGCAGGAACCGTTTGTCGAGCGGGCAATCGTAGTGATACTCGCCCTGGGTGCCGTTCAGGACGGCCCGGCACTTGTCAATACAGCGGGCCGCCAACACGTAACCAGCGAGCGTCTCGCGCGGGCTGCGGGGATAGTTCTTGGTGAGGTCCTTCGCCAGTAATCTGAGTTTCTCTTTATTCATAATGTTGTTGGTTGATTGATGTTTGTTTTCTTGATGACGAACACTTAGCTCGCCGGGGAAACCTGAGCCCGGGACGGCACCGCAGCCGCCGATTGCTGATCTGCCAGCCCCCGGTAAATCAGCGAATCCAAGGCCCACTTGCCGCCGCCTTGGATCATGACTGCCACGGCCAAGGCTGCCATAAGGATGTGGTATTCCACGCCTTCACCTTTCTGGTTTCCAAACCAATTCATGAAAAAGCCATTGGGCAGCGCCACGGTCAGAGCCGCCACGGTGATGGTCGTGCCAATCCCGAATGCCGCCACCCGGCTGAACAGGCCAAGGATCAGTGCCAGCGAACCAAAGAACTCGGCCACGATTGCCAAAAAAGCAAGAGCTGCCGGAATGTGCATCGTTCCGGTAAAAAATTGCATGGTGCCGGCAAAGCCGTAACCGCCGAACCACCCTAGAAATTTCTGCGCCCCGTGCGGGAACATCACTCCGGCCAATGCCACTCGGAGAATCAGCGGGGCGATTTTATCATCGGTTCTAAAGAGACCACTTAGCGTTTTCATAATCTTGTTTGGTTTCGCATGCCAAATTTAACTTCGTTTTTTTGGCTCCCGTATGGAAGCCTCACAGAATACTCATATGCTCGTTCCGTGCCACGGTCTCTGATCCCGCATGAATTCTAGCAAGTCACCTTGCATCAACAATATACAACCCATACTGAAAGCAGTCTTCCCAAGCAAATTGCAACGATGATTCGTGTTCCACCATTTTTCGTTGCTTCCCGCCATCTTTTCGTTGCGCAGGCTCGCGGATGTTTTATCCTCTCGCCGTGACGAATACCGCTGCTCATCCCCCTACTGCCGAACAGGAGACCGAAGCTCTCCGAGGCCGCATTGCCGAACTGGAAGCTCTGCTGAAAAGTCAAAAGGACTTGGAGGCGGTCTTGGGCCAACGGGAGGAACTTTATCGCACGGTAATCGAAAGCCTCGCGGAAGGCCTCTTAATTACCAACGCTGACAGCCGGGTGATTTACGCCAATTCGCGCGTTCAGGAGATCACTGGCTATGCCAACGACGAAATCATCGGCGCGATCAGTTATCAATTGCTGACCCCCAAGGAACATTGGCCGGTGATGGAACAACGCCTCAAGGACCGGATGTCCGGGAAAACCGAATACTACGAGCACGAAATTTTTCGCAAGGATGGCACGCGACATTGGATCTCCGTCAAAGCCACGCCTTACCGCAACAGCCAGGGTGAAATCATCGGCACGGTGGGCGCGCTCAGTTGCATCCAGCAGCAGAAGAGCCTTGAAATGGCGAATGAATACCTGCGGGATGAAATCCGCAGTGAACTAAATTTTGGCAACATCATTGGCGGCAGTCCGGCGCTCAAGAAAGTCCTGGAACAGATCAAGGTGGTCGCACCCACCCAGGCGAATGTGCTCGTCCTCGGTGAATCAGGGACCGGCAAGGAACTCGTTGCGCGGGCCATCCATGATTTAAGCGAACGCAAAAACAAGCCGCTCGTGCGGGTTAATTGCGCCTCCATCCCGAAGGAACTGTTCGAAAGCGAATTCTTCGGGCATGTCCGCGGCGCGTTTACCGGCGCCATCAAGGATCGGGTCGGCCGTTTTGAACTCGCGGACAAAGGCACGCTGTTCCTGGACGAGATCGGGGAAATCCCGCCCGACCTCCAGAGCAAGTTGCTCCGTGTGTTGCAGGAGGGCCAGTTCGAGCGACTGGGCGAAGACCGGACCCGAACCGTGAACGTCCGCCTGGTGGCCGCGACGAATCGTGACCTGCTGGCCGAAGCCAAAGCCGGCCGCTTTCGACTCGACCTCTATTACCGCCTCAGCGTGTTCCCGATGGAGATCCCCCCGCTGCGTGAACGCCGTGAGGACATCGGCCCGCTGGCCGAGCATTTCGTCGCGCAGTCGGTCAAACGCCTCGGCATAGTGCGCCCGCGTCTTACGAACGCCAACGTGCGCGAACTGGAAGGGTATGATTGGCCCGGCAACGTCCGTGAGCTGCAAAATGTGATTGAGCGTGCCTTGATCCTGTCGCGCAATCATCGCCTGCAATTCGAATTGGGCTCCGGCACCGCGCGGTTCGGCACGATTGTCCCGGCATCCGGTCCTCAGCCCCACACTGAGGGTGATCTCTCCTTGGAAGATTTGAAGTCCCAAGAAAAAGAGGTTACGCAGCGTGCCCTCCAACAGGCGCATGGGAAAATCTATGGTGCCAGCGGTGCCGCCGCGCTGCTGGGGCTGAAGCCGACCACGCTTGCTTCACGCCTCAAACGTTATGGTCTGCAACGGGCGGATTTTAAATAGGGCATTGCAGGACTGGTTTCGCCAACTGGTTGTTCACACCGCCGTTCGGAATCAACCTTGATCAGGTTGGATTTGCCTGGATTTGCCTGGATTTGCCTAGATTAGCCCGCACCTCCGACCGCTCCATTTCCATTCCACTCTGAAATCTCAAATGTGAAATTTGAAATCCCTTCCCCCATTGGCCGTGCGCCGGCACCTTGGATTAGGTTGGATTTACCTGGATTTGCCTTGATCGCCACGGCGTGTCCCGTCCTCCCACGTGCGGGAGGGGAGGACGGGAGGATCCCCGGCCGCGGCAGGCCAGGCACCATCCGTCC
>JAQGOT010000312.1 GCA_028293465.1 Pedosphaera sp.
CCGCAATTGGGGTGTGTATTTCAAAACGACCGCCTTGCCAACCAGTCCCTGGATTCGCTTGCGATGGTGGTTGAGTTGGGCCAGGCCCGTCTTGCGTTGTTCCGCGTTGCCCAGAATCCCGATGTAAACCGTGGCCAACTGCAGATCGCTGGTCACGTTGACATCATTGACCGTGACCAAGCCGGCATCGCCGACCGGAATCTCACGGCGGATGACTTCACCGATCTCGCGCTTCAATAGCTCGCGAACCCGTTGCAATCTAAGCGAGGGCATGGAGGAACCGTTTTAAGAAAATCAGAGTTTCTGGGCAACCCGCTCGACTGCATAGCACTCGATGGAATCACCCGCTTGGAAATCGCCAAAGCCGTCGATGCGAATGCCGCATTCCATGCCGGCCCGCACTTCGTTGACTTCGTCTTGGAACCGGCGCAGGGATTGGGTCACCCCTTCGTAAATCAATCCTTTGCGACGCATGACCCGGACCTTGCCGCGAACAATACGGCCCATGGTGACCATGCAACCGGCGACCGGTCCGCCTTTTGAAAGATCGAATATTTTGCGAACCTCGGCCGAGCCCACCACGACATCCTTCAGGATCGGATCCAGCAAGCCGGTCATGGCTTCCTTCACTTGGTCGATCAATTCGTAAATGATCGCATAAAGCTTGATTTGAACGCCTTCGCGCTTGGCGACGTCCGAGACGCCGTTGTCAATCCTGGTGTGAAAGCCGAGGATGACCGCATCGGAAGCCGAAGCCAGCGAAACGTCGGATTCAGTGATCGTCCCGACCGCGCTGTGAATGACTTCGAGCGAGACCTTGTCGGATTCGATCTTGTTGAGAGCTTCCACAATGGCTTCCACCGAGCCTTGGGTATCCGCTTTGACCACGATCTTGAGGACCTTGGCGTTGTTCGAAGTCATGGTGGCGAACAGGTTTTCCAAGGTGACCTTGGCACGGGCTTCCTGGCCTAGCGCACGAGCTTCCATGGCGCGCTTCTCGGCGAGGTCGCGCGCTTCCTTTTCGTTTTCCACGACGCTGAATTCCAAACCGGCTTCCGGCACGCCGTTCAACCCGAGCAATTTCACCGCGACGGATGGGCCGGCTTCTTTCTGCCGCTTTTCCTCCTCGTTGATCAGGGCGCGGACCTTGCCATAGTACTGACCGCAGATCACGATCTCGCCGAGTCGGAGAGTGCCCTTGCGGATCAGCACCGTGGCGGTGGGGCCGCCCGGTTCCAAGCCGGATTCGATCACATTACCCTTGGCGCGGCGATTCGGGTTGGCCTTCAACTCCATGATTTCCGCCTGGAGCAGGACCGCCTCAAGCAGTTTGTCCACGCCTTTTTTCGTGAGGGCGGAGACATCGACAAATTGGGTCTTGCCACCCCATTCTTCGCAAACCAAGCCTTTTTCCTGCAATTGCTGGCGCACCTTCATCGGGTTCGCGTTGGGATGATCACACTTGTTCACCGCCACGATGATTTCCGCTTTGGCGGCTTGGGCGTGGCTAAGCGCTTCGAGGGTCTGGGGCATGACACCGTCATTCGCGGCGACCACCAGCACAACGATATCGGTCACATTAGCGCCACGGGCGCGCATGGAACTGAACGCGGCATGGCCCGGCGTATCAAGGAAGGTAATCTGTTGGATCTCGCCCTTCCGCTCGGGATGGGGGAACGAGATGGTATAGGCTCCGATGTGTTGCGTAATGCCGCCAGCTTCGCCGGCCACCACATCGGATTTCCGGATAACATCCAGCAGGGTCGTCTTGCCATGGTCAACGTGACCCATGATGGTTACGACCGGCGCGCGAGGTCGGAGATCCTCCGTTTTATCCTCGACATCCAGTTCAACCTTTTTAGCGGGCGCGTGGACGATGCCGCTGCCGCGTTCCCGCTTCTCGACTTCAAAGCGGAAGCCGTATTTGGCGCAAATCTTTTGGGCGACCAGTTCGTCAATCGCCTGGTTGACGTTGGCAAAGACATTCAGCTCCATCAAATCGGCGATGAGCTTGAACGGCTTGAGCTTTAGCTGCTCTGCCAGTTCCCGCACCACAATGGGCGGCTTGATTGAAATCATCTCGCCGGTTGTGGGCCCGGTGAACTTGGGCACCGCCGGTGCTGCGGGCCGTTGCGGCTCAGACCGCTGGGGGGCACCATAGCCAGGCCTGCCACCCTGCATTTGCGGACGACCGCCGGGGCCGGAAAAACCACCGCGCACATTGCGATTGTCCCCCGGACGGCGGGAGAAATCGGGCCTTGCTCCACCGGCGCCCGGACGGGGCGGGGGAAGCTTGACAGAACCGACCTTGTCCCCGGTGCGGGGGGCCGGTTTGGCGGGCAATTGGATGAACCCCACTTTGTCGCCGACCTGCGGTCCAGCGGGAGGCGGAGGGATAACGGGTTCGGGAGCGGGTGGCGGCTCAGGTGCGGCAGCAACGACAGCTTCACCGTTCTCCACAGGTATCTCCGGGGGTGGGGTCGGAGCTATGATTGGAGCCGAGGGCGGGGTTACTTCAGCGATTACAACTGGTGCCGGCACCGGTTCACTTGGCGCGGCCGGGGCTGGTGGCGCTGCTACGACTGGGGCCGGAGCCGGAACTGGAGGCGGAACCGGCGGGGCGGTGACCAAAATGATTTTTTCGGGTTCCGCTGGCGGAGCCGGGGGAGTGGTTACGTGCGGCCTGCCGCCGCTGAGTTTCTCCTCTAAATATTCGGCGGTGATCTTATCGAGCGAGCTGGAGGGAACCTTGGCGGCAGTAATGCCCAACTCCTTGGCTTTGGCTAGAACTTCTTTGTTCTCCAAGCCGAGCTTTTTTGAAATGTCGTAAATACGAACGGGCATAATCTTGTTGATCTCTAACTTCGGGCCAGTACTGCCACAGAGCCTTCATATGTTTAATACTTTAACATACGGCTGTTTTTTTTCCAGACGCGCAACTTCAAGCGGCAGTCGCTTCACCGGTCTGGCCTAACTTCAAATTGCGCCGGGCAGCTTCCGCGCGAACGGCTTCCATGATGGCGGCCGCTTGGTCACCGATTTGCGGGATTCCCGCCAAATCACTTTCATCCGCCTGGATCAAATCCTCCAGCCGGGTCAGACCTTGATGCACCAACACGTCCGCTTGTTCCTGCGTGATGCCGGGGATGGCGGCCAAGATCTTCACAGCTTGGGCCACTTTCTGCTCAAACCCAATGGTGACATGCACTTCAGGCTCGATATCCACCTGCCATCCGGTCAATTTGGACGAGAGTCGGGCATTCTGCCCACGCTTGCCGATCGCGAGCGAGAGTTGGTCTTCGCTCACGACAATCCGGACGCGGCGATTCGTCTCATCCACATCGAACGTCTTCAATTGGGCCGGGGCCAAGGCATTGGCGAGGAACACCTTGATGTTTGGATCCCAACGAACAATGTCCACCTTCTCGTTGTTCAGTTCGCGAACGATATTCTTCACCCGCTGACCGCGCAACCCGACGCAAGCGCCAACCGGATCCACCTTCTCATCACGGGTATAAACCGCGAGCTTGGTCCGAAAACCGGGCTCCCGGGCGATGCCTTTGACTTCAATGGTGCCATCGTTGATTTCCGATACTTCCAACTGGAAAAGCTTGATGACAAAACGCGGATCGGCGCGGGACAGGATGATCTCCGGGCCGTGCGGGCCGTTTTCAACCGCCTTGACGTAGCAACGGATCCGCTCGCCAATTTGGTACTCTTCCGTGGGCACGCGTTCGCGGTTCGGCAAAATGGCTTCGTATTTGCCAAGATCCACGCTGACATCCGAACGGTCAAAACGCCTCACCACCCCGCTGATGATATCACCAACGCGGTCCTTAAACTCGGCGAAAATGAGCTGCTTCTCCGCCCGGCGGATATGCTGCATCAAAGATTGCTTGGCATACTGCGACGCAATGCGGCCAAAACCAGCCGGCGTGACTTCCACTTCAATCTCCTCGCCAAGTTGGGCGTCGGGCTTGATTCGGCGGGCGTCAAAAATGGTGATCTGATCGTGCTTGGAAAGCACTTTCTCCGAAACCACCAGCTTGGCGAAGGCCTTGATATCTCCCGTCTTGGGATCAATGGCACAACGAAGCTCGCGCGCCGGGCCGACCGCCTTCTTGGCAGCAGACAACAGTGCCTCCTCCACGGCAGCGATCAGGATACCACGGCTGATACCCTTCTCCCGCTCCCAGAATTCCAATACTGTTAAAAAGTCTGCGTTCATATAGTCATCACGGCACCCCTCATCAGGGGAACAAAAAAGTCGGCAGATTTGATTCTTCCGACTTTGGCGCGCTGGCGAACCAGCCATCTTTCTATACCGTTCTATTAATAGTAAATTCGCCTTACGAGCACGTCAAGGTTCAAATGCCCTCGGATAAGGCCCTGCAATTGGACATATTACCTATGCCACCGCAAACGCCCTGCCGTTGGTGAACCTGAAAGTTCGTCTAAATATACATATTAACTCCTGTTTGGCAATAGCTTATGTTTGTCTTTTAAAGTTGTGTGACGATTTTGGTTGCCGAATCAAAACTTTTTGCAATTTCCAGCCGGCTATCCCAAGCTGGCGGCATGACGCAACCGTTAGCGCTGGTCCTGTATGAAAAACTGCTTCCCGGCAGCAAATTAGTGAACCGGTTGCAAGACCTCGGTTACCGCGTCCTGACCGTGCCATCGGCAGACGCTTTGACGGTGTTTGCGGAACAAGAGAAGCCGATGCTCGTGGTGGCGGATCTGGTGGCCACCCGCGCCAAGATCCCCGAAGCCATCGCGCAATTGAAACGAAACCCGGCCACCAGCCATCTGCCGGTCATTGCTTTCGCCGACGAAAAAGACATAGCCCTCCAGTCCGCCGCCCGCGATGCCGGGGCCAATCTGGTGGTGAATGAGGTTGCGGTGGTGACGCATCTGGGGCAGTTTCTGGAGCAAGCGCTCCGTCTGGATTGACGGGGATTTTGGTTTTCGATTTCCATTCCAACAGCCATTTATGAGCCTTCCTTCCGTTAAATTGAACCAAGGCATCCACGTGATGCATCTGTTTTACCGAATCAACCGCGTCCGTTGGGCGGAATTAGACGCAGCCGCATCGGCTGAATCCCGGACCAAATTGGAAGCGCTTTGCGCCGCCAACGCGAACAGCAGCCATCCGCGCCTGACGAGTTATGCGAATGTCGGCGGCAAAGCTGATCTGGCCCTGATGCTGCAAGCAGCGGAGTTGGGCCAGCTCGCCCAGATGCATCGGGACGTGGAGGCTTGCTTTGCGCCGGGAGTTTTGGATCCAGTTTTCAGTTACTTCAGCGTGACCGAGCTTTCCGAATACATGCCGTCTGAGGAAGAGAGTCGGCAAACGCTCCTGCAACAGGAAAAACTCGCCGAGGAAAGCGAGGAGTTCAAGACCCGCATGGCCGAATCCAACAAGCGCCGCGCGGACTACGAACATTACCGGCTTTATCCCGAGCTGCCCGACTGGGAGGTCATGGGCTTTTACCCGATGAGCAAGCGCCGCTTGGCGGCGGATAACTGGTACATGCTCGACTTCGCGACGCGCAAGCGCCTCATGGGCGGCCACGCGCGGGTGGGACGCAAGTTCGCCGGGCGGGTTTCCCAACTCATCACCGGCTCAACCGGTCTCGATGGCTGGGAATGGGGGGTTACGCTGATGGCCCACCAGGTGGATGCCTTGAAGGAAATTGTTTACGAAATGCGCTTTGATGAAGTGACCGCCCGCTACGGCGAGTTCGGGCCTTTCTACATCAATTTGCGTCTGGCCCCTGCGGCGCTTTGGGAACACCTGCGATTGTAACGCAGCCGAACACCCGTGCGGCGCGGGTGTGATCAAGATTGGGTGAGGCAAGGCGGGATTGGACCACGGTGACTACCCGCTAAGCTGTTGCGATACCATTCTGGAACGATAATTTCGGCCAAGTGAGAACATTTGCTTTCGGCAGTCCTTGCCGGAAAGGGATTTGACCGCGAACCATGCGAAACACGCGAACAGGGATGGAACTCGGTTTCCCTTCCGCGTGGTTCGCGGTGGTCTGTTCCATTGCGGTGATTTCAAAAGAACTTTGGCAACGCAGGCGATGATCTGTAAACTTGGTGCCGGTGGCTTGGAACGCCCAGCGGCGGGGGTTGGGCCATTGCCGCGCATCGGCTGTAAAAGGAAAATGAGAAGAACCACACCAAAAATCAGCTCTGACCCCTTTCAGTCCGGGGCCTTTTTGCAAACAAAGGCCAAATCAGTAGGCAATTCGATAGGCAACAACTTTACCCAGATCGGCGACGTGTTTGGGTGGTAACAACTGAACAATTTTCATGAAGAAGTTCCTTTTACTTTTAGCTTTAGTGGCCGCCAACACGGGAGGGTGCAAGCCCGAAGTTCGCCATAAGGCTCCGGAAGTCCTTGGCGAAAGAACAAATGAACAAGGGGAAGTAACTCACCGCATTGTGAGAGAGATAAGCTACACTGTCGGCAACATTCCGGTGTTGACGCCAGATGGTCCACGAAGAAGGGCGGAAAATCAGGTTAAGTACTTCATGGACGAGAAGGGTAAGCCACGCCGCGAGCTTCCCGTCATGTTTTTGGTAAATACGAATGCAGGAAATTATGAAAAATGCTGGCCGGTGGTGGGCACCAGCCAATGGCTTGTAGCCGGAACGGACCCGATTGGCAACAGAGACAAACTTTTCTTCGTTCTGTTTGACGAGAGCCGGATTATTCGCACAAATGTTTTCAGTGTGATTCCGCGATGGAAGTCCGAAAAGAGCGAATACGAACTTCAAGACGGGAATCGCACCATGATGATCAGATCACCAGAGGGGTTCGAGAAATACGATGTCCTAGCGGGCACAGCAGACAAGGTTGAAAAATAACACACGAAATGGGGTCGGAACAAAGTATTTACAATGATTGATGGCCCCGGGTCGGGAAAGGGGTCACCCATTAGGGCGGGTGTCAGTTAATGACTATGTAATATTCCGCTTAACGGGCTCGGTCCGGCGTGGTGCTATGACCCGGCTGCTTTATCTCGCCAACCGGGCCAACAAAGATGCCAACGTCATTGACTGACCCCTTTCTGTTGCTTAATTGTTGCCATCGATGGTTGTGGCTATTTCGAACAGCAGACTACATTTTCACAGTATTTGAAATGACGATGTCACGACGCATAGCTGGTTGTTTTCATTTTCCAGATCAGCAGGCCGTAAACTGGCAAGTGCGTTGGAGCAAGCTGTAAGTGCTTGATTTTCGGTCCTGGCGGCGACATCGTCGTCGGAAAGGTGGTAAGAAACCATTTGAATTTATGTTTACTGAGCCTATGAAAACGAAGTGCTTTAATATAGGGATCCTCGTTATTTCGCTCTCGCTGTCTGGTTGCTCGCGCTCGCCAGCTAAGGAACCTGTTTACCAGGGAAAGCCGCTGAGCGAGTGGGCCCCGATGACACAGGATGAGGACATTGGAGGTGGGCCGTCGACGGAGGCACAGCAGGCTATCAAGGCCGTGCGCGCCATCGGTCCGTCCAACGCAATCCCCTCGTTGGTGCGAATGATTCAGCCGCCATGGAAGAGTTCAACGATACCTGGTGGAGCGGTGGAATGTTTCCGAATTTTCGGGCCGGAAGCCAAGGCCGCGATCCCGGATTTGGCGAAGATTTTGCGTCGGCCGACAAAGACCTTGAACGACGTCAGCACACAATCAGATGCGGCGAAGGCGTTGTCCTATCTGGGACCGGATGCAGTTCCCGTTCTCTTGACTGCTGCGACGAACTTACACGGGCAGCATATTCAATGGGAGATAATTGATGATATGGCCAACTTCGGGACGAATGGTGCCGCAGCCAAGCCGGCCCTCCTGAACTGGAGTAAGGACCCGGATGAGTGGGTGCGGCTTGGGGCGCTGCACGCGTATGTGGCCATTGAGGACAACAAGTCGGCAAAGGTGGAATTTTTATTGAAGGCATTAAAGGACCCGAATGAACTCGTGCGGCGCGATGCGGCGGGATATTTAGGGGATGTGGCAGAGGGACAAAGTAGCGCGTTGCCTGCATTGCTCAAGGCATTGAACGACCCGGATTGGCAGGTGCAAACCGGCGCGGTCGAGGGACTCGGCAAATTGGGATCCGAGAAGGCTACAGTGCTGCCGTTACTGGTGAAGAAGTTGCACGACGAAAACAGAATCCTCCGGAGGTGCGCCGCATTTGCGCTGGGCGATCTCGGAGGAAAAGAGGCGTTCGACGCGTTGATGAAATCAACGGATGACCCGGATGGATTCGTCCGCGAAGCAGTGTTTCAGTCCTTGAAGCGGATTGATGCAAACGCCCTGGAGCGGTCCGGGAAGAAGTTTCATTAGCAGACTAACAGAAAGGGAAAGGGGTCCTATAATTGTGACAGTCTGCTCGCCGCAGTCGACAAAACCCCATAGCAGGGGTCACCCATAAGGGCGATTGTCAACCGGTAAAAAAGCTTCTGTTCCCAAATTGTGTTGTGCTTCGGGTTGTCCCGTCTTGCCGGGAGTTTGATGCTTTGCGGCCGGACTCGAACCCGTCATTTCGGCTTGTTGATTCCGGATCCGTCTCCCTTGAGGTGGTCCGTTGGAGTCACCCATCTGGTTCTGGCGCTTGGGCCGTTTTGAACATCAAGGGCTCGGAACAAAGCATTTAAGTTGAACGGGTCGTTTCGTCGGCTTGAGCCTTTCGGGATGGGGGGCGGGCTGAACCGAGCGCGGCGGGACGCCGCAGCCACGTTCCCGAGGGGCGCAGTCGCGGGAGGGCGGCGGGGGCTTGTTACGCTTCCAAGGGGAATGTGACGGCATGTTACGCTTTTGTTACGCCTCGCATTTTTGTATCTGTTTGCGGGACAACAATGTTACGCCTGTTACGCTTGTACACCCCCAAGTGGGGGGGCTGCCAGTGCGGAGGGTGAAGCGCGGACTGCGGAATTGGGTGAACAACCAAGTAACCAAGCAACCAAGGGAAAATGCCCAAGGTCCAATGACCAAGTTCCAAAGCGCTGTGGTTGTTTTCGCGGGCTGGGCTGTTTGATGGTGCTGCGGCCGAGGACGTCCGCGCTCCGCAACGCGGGCTGATCGAGGTTAATCCAAGCAAAACCAAGCTCTACTGATGCGGAATTCGGAGTGCGGAGTGCGGAAGTGATGGCCAATTACCAGACCCGGTGGCCGGCGGGACAAAACTTGTGCTTGACCTGTTCAAGAAAAGTTTTAACATGCGACTAAATTTGAGTCGTATGTGGGCGACAAGAAGTTATTTTTAGGGCACAAGCTGCAAGCACGGCTTGTGTCCTTTTGCTTTTT
>JAQGOT010000334.1 GCA_028293465.1 Pedosphaera sp.
CCCTCGATCCTCCCCTCGAGAAGCTGACGCCGTTTCAGACCGAGATGATCGCCTTGAATCTGGTTGGGGAAAATGCCTGGCACATCAAGGATCTCTTGCGCACCGGTTCCTGCGATTCGGCCTATACCGTCATGGATAAGGCCCGTTTCCGCATTAACATCTTCTCCCAACGGAGCAATTACTCCATCGTCCTGCGCAAGCTGAATACCAAGATACCCACCCTCGCGGAGCTGAAGCTGCCAGAAATCATTTACCAAATCCCCCGCGAAAAAACCGGCCTTGTCCTCGTCACCGGCTCGACTGGCTCTGGCAAATCCACCACCCTGGCCGCCGTCCTGAGCGAATTTAACCGGACCAAAGCCATCCATGTCATCACTCTGGAAGACCCGGTCGAATTTGTTCATCCCCATCATAAGGCAACGTTCAACCAGCGTGAGCTCGGCACTGACTTTGATAACTTCGCCTCCGGTCTCCGCGCGGCCTTGCGGCAAGCCCCGAAGGTCATTCTGGTTGGTGAGATGCGGGATCGGGAGACGGTGAAAATCGCCCTCAGCGCCGCCGAAACCGGCCACTTGGTTCTCAGCACCCTTCACACTGTGGACGCTGGCCAGACCATCAATCGTATTCTGGGCATGTTCGAGACGGAAGAACAGGAGCAGATCCGGCTCCGATTGGCCGACACCTTGCGTTGGGTGGTAAGTCAGCGCCTGGTCCCGAAAATCGGCGGCGGTCGCTTTGCCCTGCTGGAAATCATGGGCTCCAACCTGCGCACCAAGGAAAGCATTGTCCAGGGGGAAGGAGAGGGTAAAACCTTTTACGAAATCATCGAGTCGAGCCAATCGTTTGGTTGGCGCACGTTCGATGCAGCAGCCTTGGAAGCCTATGACCAGGGCCTCATCACAGAAGAAACCGCCATGCTTTATTGCTCCAAGCGCGGTCCTGTCACGCGCGGCATTGATAACCTCAAGAAAGCTAGGGGTGAGACCACCACCCAGTTGAGTGCTTTGCGCATGAAAGAAATCCTCGTCAGCGGCAAAGCCGGCCCTCCGCCCATACCCACCACCCTCAAACTGAAATAACTCATGGCCGAAGACTTCGATTTTATCGGTGCCGCGGATAAACCCGCTCTCCTGGCGTTCTCGACACCCGAATGGCTGGAAACTGCGAAAGCCGCCCTGCAAGAGTTGGGTTACAAGGTCCATACGGCGGCAACCCACAGCGACTTCCTCATCCGCTTCAGTCAAATTCGGTATCAGGTGGTGATTCTCGAAGAACTTTTCGCCGCCAACTCCATGGCTGAAAACTCAACCCTGCACACCTTGCAAAGCATGCCCATGAGCCAGCGCCGGCACGCGACCATCATTCTGTTCGGCACCTCTTTCCAGACTTTCACTCCGATGCAGGCCTTCCAGCAGAGTGTTAATGCGGTGGTCAACGCCTCTGAGCTTTTTCTACTGCGGCAACTGATCGAGAAAGCGGTCGCCGATACCAACTTTTTCCTTCATAGTTACCGGGAAGCCCAAGCCAGCCTCCACGCTGATAGAAAATAGAAATCGGTTACCCCCGGACATTTCGGTCTTCTCGGGATGGGTCTGCAATCATGCCGTGGTTGTCAAACGGCCCCTCGTGCTCCAGCCACTCCGGGCTGTGCAGTCAAAGGTTCCGCTTGTTTCATAAGTCCTGGCGCTTTTGGGACTCCAGCGTAATGCCCAGTTGTCCCCCAGGCAAAAATCCATCATAGTGATTACTGAGCATGGCAACACATCGCCTAGATCAAGCGTTGGTGGAGCGCGGCTTGTGTGAAAGCCGCGAGAAAGCCCGCCGCGCCATCATGGCCGGCGAGGTCACCATCAACCATCAACCCGCGCGGAAGCCCAGTGACGGGGTAAAATCCGGCGACCAGCTCGCCATCACCGTCAAGGAAAAGTATGTCAGCCGAGGCGGGCTGAAGCTGGAACACGCCCTCAAACATTTTCAACTCGAAGTGACCGGCAACACCGCCGTTGATCTGGGCGCCTCCACGGGCGGTTTTACCGATTGTCTGTTGCAACATGGGGCCGCCCGGGTTTACGCGATCGACGTTGGCCACGGGCAACTCGCTTGGAAGCTGCGTCAGGATCCGCGGGTGATCGTCATGGAAAAAATAAACGCCCGCAATCTCACTCCCGCAAGGTTCCCCACCCCTTTTTCAGCAGCGGATCTGGTGGTGATTGATTGCTCCTTCATTTCGCTCACCAGGATCCTTCCCGTTGCGGTTGCATTACTTCGCCCCTTGGGTAAGATGGTCGCGCTCATCAAGCCGCAATTTGAGGCGGGCAAGGCTGAGGCGGATAAAGGTCAGGGCGTCATTACTGACCCTTCAATCCATGCCCGGGTGCTTCGGGAAATAGCCGAGTTTGTCGAACATCAACCGGGCATGGTCTGGCGCGGCTCAACGGAATCACCGCTCCTCGGGCCGGCTGGTAACAAAGAATTTTTTGCTCTGATTGAAAAAGCTGGCCAAAACGATTAAACGCATCGGGCTGATCGGGAACTCCGAGAAGGTTTCCTGCAGTAAACTCATCGCCAAAACGGCCCGGCTCATCGCCCGGACTGGACGTCGCGTTTACAGCGATGCTGTCACGGCCCGCATGGCCGGCTTGAAATCCGGCATTTGCCCGGATGCAGCCTCGCTCACCCGGGAGGTCGACTTGCTGCTGGTCTTTGGTGGTGATGGCACGATGCTCCGGGTGGCCAGCGAAATCGCCGGTTCCCGCACGCCCATCCTCGGCATCAACGTCGGCGGCCTTGGCTTCCTCACTGCGGTCTCATCCCAGGAGATGCCGCGGGCATTGCAGCAGATCTGGGACGGAGATTTCTCCCTGGAATCTCGAGCTTTGATCGAAGCCACTGGACGCTGCCGTGACCGCACCATTCGCAAATGCGCCTTGAATGATTTCGTGGTAAGCCGCGCCATCGTCTCCCGTCTCATCACTCTGGAAGTTAGTGTCGATGGGGAACTCCTTACCCGTTATCGTTGCGATGGCCTGATCGTTAGTTCACCCACCGGCTCGACCGCCTATTCGCTCTCCGCAGGCGGGGCGGTTGTCTATCCAACAGCAGATGTCTTCGCCATCACGCCCATTTGCCCGCATACGCTTTCCAATCGTTCGGTCATCGTCAGCCTCGACTCCAAAATCCTGATTCGGGTGGTCAACCCGAAGCCCGAAACCATCCTCAGCGCTGATGGACAGGGTGTGACCGAACTTACCATGGGTGATACTGTCACGATTCAACGCAGCCACGATTCCGTGCGGCTCATGCACCTGGCGGGCAGTTCCTTTTTCGAAACCTTGCGGCGCAAGCTGAACTGGAGCGGGGCAAATGTCTAAATCCTTCGCTGGCCACCCCCTGCCTGCTAGGTTCGATCCGTGTTATCAGGAGATGCCTATGGACTTTTTGCCCATGAATGTTGAGACTGGTGTCCTGACATGGTTCGATTAAAGGACATTGCTCACCATGCCGGTGTTTCCGTCATGACCGTATCCAAGGTGATGCGGGATGCACCGGATATCTCGGTTGCTACCAAAGCGCGTGTGAAGCTCCTCGCCCACCAGATGGGCTACGTGCCGGATTCCACCGCCCAGAGCCTGCGCACCCGCACCAGCCGCTTTCTGGGAGTCATCATCCCCGCCATCACCAACCCAATATTTTCCCGCGTGCTGCTCGCTATCGAAGAGCGCGCCCATGAGCTCGGATTTGAAATCATTCTGGCCCAGTCCCTCAACAGCGAAGAGCGCGAGGAGGCTTGCATCCAACGCCTTCTTGCTCGACGGGTGGATGGCTTGTTCATCTCGCCGGTCTATCGCATGCGGCCCGAAGCCCCCATTTATCAGGCCCTCCAAACTCGTGGGACTCCCGTGGTGATCCTCGGCCATAACGCCCCCTTCTGCCGGCAGTTCGTGAGCGTGGAAACCGATGACTTACTGGCCGGCTATGCCGCCACCCTGCATTTGCTCGCACTGGGCCATAAACGTATCGCCTTTCTCGCCGGCCCCCATGCCGCACCTTGGGCTCAGGAACGCTTTGAAGGCTATCGGCGCGCTCTTCGGGAGGCCGGACTGGAGATAGACGACCGCTTGATTTTCCAGGCTGGTAACTCCATTGAGGACGGGGCTAAGGCGGCTCTCCAGTTCATAAACGAAGCCCCGCACGCCACGGCCATCCAGGCCGTTACCGACCTGGTGGCCATCGGGTGCGCGAATACCCTTTTGAATCAGGGCATCAAGATCCCCCAGAGCATCTCCGTCATGGGCTTCGGAAACGTCCTCACCAGCGAGTATTTTCGCGTTCCCCTGACCACTGTTCGCCAGCCCAAGTTCCGGCTGGGTTCCACCGCCATGGATTCCATGCTAAAACTGCTACGTGGTGAACGGCCGGAGAGCAAACGCTTGAAAGCCGAGGTCGTCGTCCGTGAGAGTACTGCTCCGCCTGCCGGCTCGGCGGGTGGTTAGCCTGACCGCTGGGACCAAGCTGCGGCCGGATTTTCTCCAAGCGCCCCTTCGTTCGATTCCACACGCCGTAAGCTGGCATTCCTTTTGCTAACCAAAACCCATGAAACGGATACTTGTAGTCGTTGGTCTCATCACCATGCTGGCGGGCGTCGGTTGGGCCGTGCAGTCCTGGCGCACCTTTCAGGTGCATGCCAGAACCGCCCAGTTCAATGAAGATGTTGATAACCTCTTTCTCGCCCTCCAACAGTACAAGGAACGCATTGGTTCCTATCCGGTTGGGAACAACGCCGAAGTTGCGCGGTCCCTCCTGGGAAACAACTCCAAGAACCTCATAATCCTGGTCGGCCGCAAGAAGGACCTGAATTCCAAGGGCGAAATCGTGGATCCTTGGGGCACGCCACTGAGAATCTACTTCTCCGGCGAAGGTGTATTGATCCGTTGTGCCGGGCCTAACAAACGGTTTGATGACAGCACTGTCCTGAATTCGGACGACTACTACCGTTCAAATTAGGCCGCGCGGTTTTCATCCATAACTCTGCCGCCATCACTTCTGCCAGGCGGCGATGAACATCCCGTTCCCCCCCGCTGCTTGTGGCCAAAGCCAGAGTTGATTCCCAACGGCGCGGTCTGCCTCGAATAAATTTGGCAACGCGAGCGGCTTTAAGTCCGGAAATTGTTTAGTGATGCCCTCCGCAACCTCACTCGTTTCCATGCGAGTCAAGGTGCATACAGAATAGATAAGCCGTGCGGATGGTTTCAGGGCCTCCACTGCGCTGCGGAGTAATTCTTTCTGCACTTCCGCAAGTTCCCGGACATCCTCGGGCCGCATCGTCCATCGTGCATGCGGATTACGCTGCCACGTGCCCACACCGCTGCAAGGAGCATCAACCAATATTCCGTCGAATTTCGTTTTTGTCGGTAGCTTGGCCGTGCTCTTCCAAGCCACCGCCCGGTAATTAAACAGCCTTGCCCGGGCGGCGCGCCGCTTGAGTTGTTCCAACCGCCAAGCCGCGCGATCACTCGCCCACACCAACCCTTTGTTGCGCATCAAATCGCACAAATGCAGCATCTTGCCACCTTCACCGGCGCACGCATCCCACCACGTCTCTCCGGGCTGTGGATCGCAAAGGAGTCCCACGACTTGCGAGGTGATATCTTGAAGTTCGAACTCACCGGCATGAAATTCCGGCGTCCGAAACAAATCCTTGCTGCCCTCGTAGCGCAAGGCGTCGGCCAACACCTCACCGCCGGCCGGGCGACAATCACCCAGTTTCGCGGCCAACGCCCTTCCCTGCCCGGGCCGGGCCCGTAACCAAAGCGCCGGCTCCGTTTGCAAGGCCCGCAACCAGGCCGGCGAAACGTCCACGTAACTCGCCGCCCAATTCGGTATCGCATGGCGCAGCTCCTTTTCCACCACGCTGCCGGGATTTTTTTTGAAAGTTTCGCTCAGTTCAATCGCCCGGGCAATCTGCTGCGTCACGGTTTCTTTCCGATCCAACCAACCGTACCATCGGTAATAAGCGAACACCGCCTGGCTGATGGCCCGGCCATCCTCCCGCGAAATGCCGCTCCGACTCCGCATCTCCGTCCGCAGCACCGCGTCGGCGGGATGTGTCCGATCTACCTTCCCGATCACGTCAGCGACCAACGCGAGAGCGCTATTGTTCATGTGTTAAATTAAGATGTGCCGGCCGTTGGAGTTAAAAGCGTCGCCACCGGCGCGATTCGGCCCTATTCGGACTCGTTCGATGGTGCGGTGAAATTAAGCTTGCGCAACCAACTGCCGCAGCACAAACGGTAAAATCCCGCCATGCTGGTAGTAATCAATTTCAATCGGCGTATCGATGCGGCAGCGCACGGGCACATTTTCCACCTGTCCATTTGCGCGGGTGATGCGCAGCGTCAGGTCTTGTTGCGGTTTCAAATCCGCGCCCAGGCCGAGGACGTCGTAGGTTTCGCTGCCGTCCAGCTTCAAGGTCTGCGCCGTGGTTCCCTCCTTGAATTGCAACGGCAGCACCCCCATCCCGACGAGATTCGAGCGATGAATGCGTTCGAAGCTTTGCGCCACGACCACCTTCACCCCCAGCAAATTTGTTCCTTTCGCCGCCCAATCGCGCGAACTGCCCGTTCCGTATTCCTGACCCGCCAACACAATCAACGGCGTTTTCTGCTCCGCGTGCTTCATCGCCGCGTCAAAAATGCTCATGACCTCCCCCGATGATTGCAACTTGGTTACTCCGCCTTCCACGCCCGGCACCATCAGGTTCTTGATCCGCACGTTGGCGAACGTCCCGCGCGTCATGATGCGGTCATTGCCGCGACGCGATCCGTAGCTGTTGAAATCCGCGTAGTCCACTCCGTTATCGATCAGGTATTTTCCCGCCGGCGAGGTCTTCTTGATGCTGCCCGCCGGAGAAATATGGTCCGTGGTCACGCTGTCGCCGAAGATGCCCAGCGGACGCGCCCCCTTGATTTCCCGGATCTCACCCGGTTGCAAGCTGAACTGGGTGAAGAACGGCGGCTCCTGGATATAAGTGCTCTGGCTGTCCCACTCGTAAACATTCCCCACGCTGGCAGGAATCTCGTTCCACTTTGGATTCTGCTCGGCAAAGTTCTTATAAAGCCGCTGAAAAACCTCCGGCTTCAACGCGGCTTGCATCTGGTCCCGCACTTCCTGCAACGTCGGCCAGATGTCCTTCAAATAAACCGGCTTGCCATCCTTGCCGTTTCCAATTGGTTCGCTGCCCAGATCGATATCCACCCGTCCTGCCAACGCGAACGCCACCACCAACGGTGGTGACATCAGGAAATTGGCCTTGATATTCTGATGCACCCGCGCTTCAAAATTCCGGTTGCCGGAAAGCACCGACGCCGCCACCAGATCGTTCTTGATAATCGCCTCTTCAATCGGCGCCGCCAGCGGTCCCGAGTTGCCGATGCACGTCGTGCAACCATAACCCACCAGGTTAAACCCGAGTTGGTCCAGATAAGGCTGCAGGCCCGTCCGCGTAAGATAATCCGTCACCACCCGTGAGCCGGGAGCCAACGAGGACTTCACCACGGGATTCATCTTCAAACCCTTTTCCACCGCCTTCTTCGCCAGCAACCCCGCCGCGAGCATCACGCTCGGATTGGAAGTGTTGGTACAGCTCGTGATCGCAGCAATCAAAACGCTTCCGTGCCCGATGAACGCGTCCACTCTCGGAAACGCCGTCGTTGGGACGCTCTCCGCCGAGTCGGGCGTGGGATGCACATCGCGCATTTCTGATTCGCTCGGCGAGACCCGCGCTTTGCTTTGCCCATAGCTATGGTTGATGGTCGTCTCTGCGGGCGCTCCCGTATCCACCTCCACCCGCAACCCCATCTCATCCGCCTTCTTGCCAAACCCGTTTTCGGCAATGGCCCGCGAGAAGGAACTGATGAATTCCTCCTTCATCCTCGGCAATTCAATTCGGTCCTGCGGCCGTTTCGGTCCGGCGACACTCGGTTGCACGGAGCCCAACTCGAGTTCGAATTCCTGCGAATAAATCACATCGCCCTTCTGCGGAATCCCGAAGAGCCCCTGGGCGCGGTAATAATTTTCGTAGAGTTTGCAATGCTCCTCACTGCGCCCGGTTGCCCGCAGATAGTTCACACATTCCGCATCGATCGGAAAGAAGCCCATCGTCGCGCCGTATTCCGGTGCCATGTTCGCAATGGTCGCGCGATCCACCACCGGCAGCGCCGCCGCGCCCGGCCCGTAAAATTCAACAAACTTCCCGACGACCTTGGCCTTGCGCAACATCTGCGTGACGGTCAGCGCCAGATCGGTCGCCGTCACCCCTTCGCGCAACGCCCCGGTCAAGTGCACGCCCACCACGTCCGGCGTCAGAAAATAAACCGGCTGGCCCAGCATGCCCGCTTCGGCTTCGATGCCACCCACGCCCCAGCCCACGATGCCCAGGCCGTTGATCATGGTGGTGTGCGAATCAGTGCCCACCAGCGTGTCCGGATAATAAACGCCGTCGCCCGTCGACAGCACACCCTTCGCCAGATATTCCAAGTTGACCTGGTGCACGATCCCAATGCCGGGCGGCACCACCTTGAACGTGTCGAACGCCTGCATGCCCCACTTCAGAAACTGATAACGCTCGCGGTTGCGCTGAAATTCGATGTCCAAGTTCCTGTTCAGCGCCGCCGCATTGCCCGCAAAATCCACCTGCACGGAATGGTCCACCACCAGATCCACCGGCACCAACGGCTCGATCATCTTGGGATTTTTCCCCATCCGGGCCACCGCCGAGCGCATGGCCGCCAAATCCACCAACAGCGGCACACCGGTAAAATCTTGCAAGACAATCCGGGCCACGATGAAAGGAATTTCCTCCGTCCGCCCAGCTTTCGGCTGCCATTGCGCCAACTCCTTGATGTTCTTCTCCGTGACCTTCTTCCCGTCGCAGTTGCGGAGCACCGCTTCCAGCACCAACCGGATGGAAACCGGCAGCTTTGAAATCGGGCCGACACCCGCTTTTTCCAGGGCGGGCAGCGAATAAAATGAGCCTTGTTTACCGTTCCCCAGATCAAATTTCTGGAGTGTGTTGAATAGGTTATGCGCGTTCTTCATAAAATCATCAATTCTGACAATATAACCCGGATCGCCGGACAAGAAAAATGCGGTTTGGCCGCGCCCGTGTCAAGCAAGGCGATACCCCCTTGAGCCCTTGGCACAAGGATAAACCACCTGCTCTCAACACCTTTTCCCTCCTCCATCCGCACCCGAAATAACGCCGGCGGAAGCCACCTCCCGCCGGCGCGCTTTAAAGTTCAATCTGCTCTGCCTAATTCAACTTCGCCAGCTTGTCCTTGACGGCGGCAAAGTTGGGCAATTCCTTCGGCGATGGCGTCTTTTCGCTGTATTGAATGACCCCGTTTTTGTCGATGACGAAGGCAGCCCTGGCTGCGGTGTCACCCACGCCAGCCAACATCGGGAACAGCACGTCGTATTGCTTGGTCACTTCCTTGTTCAAATCGCTGACCAACGTGATGCCGATCTTTTCCTTCTGCGCCCAGGCTTCCTGTGCGAACGGCGTATCCACGCTGACCGCGATCACCTCGGCGTTCAGACCGGCGTAGGCGGACAACCCCGCCGTGATGTCGCACAATTCCGTGGTGCAAACGCCGGTAAATGCCGCCGGGAAAAACAGCAGGACGGTGTTCTTCTTGCCGAAGTTGTTGCTCAGTTTCACGTCCACCAGGCCGGAGGCCTGCTTGGACTTAAGGGTAAAATCAGGTGCTTTGGTGCCGACTGCGAGTGCCATAATATTTATTGGGTTGATGATTTATTCTAATTTAGCGTGTGCGTTTATAATTGCCAGACATACCACTGTCAAACCGCGATTCTGCCGCCCGCTACAGCGCCGCCAGCACTTCCTCAGCGTGCTCCTCCGGTTTTACCGTCGGCCAGATCTTTTTGATCGTCCCCTCCGGCCCGATCAGGAACGACACCCGGTGCGTGCCCATATACTTGCGGCCCATGAAGATCTT
>JAQGOT010000392.1 GCA_028293465.1 Pedosphaera sp.
CGCTTACAACGTGGAATTAAAGGATGGCAACACCGTGAGCGGCGTGATACTCGATAACACACCCGAGGGCACCACCCTTGGACAGGTCACGGGCGGCACGGTGACCATCGAGAAGAGCAAAATCGCAAGCATGAAAGCCTCGACCGTCTCGCTGATGCCGGAAGGTTTGTTGCGCGGGCTGCCGCCGCAACAGCAAAAGGACCTGCTGACTTTCCTGCTCATCGAGCCGCCCACAGACAAGCGGAAATAACCGGCGCATCAGACGACGACAAACATGAAATCAATAATTAGGATCGGGTTGTTGCTGCTAACAATGTTGGCGGCCGGTGCGGTGTTCGCAGCCGAGAGTGGGACGCCAATCAAGGTGTTGCTCATCACCGGCGGACACGGTTTTGAGCAGGAGCCGTTCTTCAAGGTTTTCAAGGATAACCCGGAAATCACGCTCACCGCCGCCGCACACAGCAACACAAATGCCGCCGCTTACGACCGTGATGATCTGCTCAGTTACGATGTGGTGGTGCTCTATGACATGGTCAAGACCATCACTGAGGCGCAGCAGGCAAGGTTCCAATCGTTGTTCAACAAAGGCGTCGGACTGGTCGTGCTCCATCACGCGTTGGTGTCGTATCAACATTGGCCGGAGTATGAGAAGACCATCGGCGGCAAATACCCGGAGGCGGATGGGAGGAGTGGGGCGGTGACGTCCGAGACGGGTTTTAAGCACGATGAAGAGGTGCCCATCGTGATCGTGGCCAAGGAACATCCGGTCACGGCGGGGCTGAAGGACTTCACGATTCACGATGAGATTTACTGGGGCTTCACCGTACGGCCCGACGCGACGACGTTGATCACCACCACGCATCCGAAGAGCGGCAAACCGCTGGCATGGTGTCGCACCCAGGGAAAATCGCGGGTGGTTTATCTCCAACTCGGCCACGACCACCTGGCTTACGAGAATCCTAACTACCAAAAGCTGGTCGCGAACAGCATCCGCTGGACGGCGAAAAAGTAAGCGTAGTTGGGTGCCAACCCGAAGATCAGGATCCGAACGGCCGCTGCTCGAATTGGGTGGTGAGCTGCCGGGCCAGAACCTGGAGACCGTAGGTTTGCGATGGGCTGAGTTGCCGGGGCACGCGGTCCAACACCGACAGCACGCCCAAAACGGACCCCGTGCGCGTGGTGAGTGGGAGGCCCGCGAAGAACCGAATCCCGCCGTTGGCTCCGACCAGGGAATTTTTTACCAAGCGCTGATCCTGGGTGGCATCGGAGACTAGCAGCAATCCGCGTTGCTCCAAAACCAACTGGTGAAACGGGAATTCGCCGGCAAACGCGTCCAGGGGCAATCCGACTTTTGACTTCACGCGGCAATGATGCCCATCGCCAAGGGTGATGAGGGCGATCGGCACGCAGCAGATTTGAGTCGCGAGCCAGGCCAGGTCATCGAACACTTTCTCGGGTGCGACTTCGAGGGTGGCAGAGTGTTGCAAGAGTTCGTAGCGGTTTTGCGCGACACGGGGAGCGAGGGAATCGATCATGAGTCGTTGGGTGGAGGAACGTGCGATCCCGGTTGATTGAGTTCACGGCTGTGACCGATGAGGATTTCAATCACCTTTTCAAATTCGGTGGACTTGTGAAAAAAGAAATTCGCACCGAGTTCCAGGCATTTACGCCGGTACTCCATTTCGGCCAGACCGGTGAGGACGATGATGAGGGGCTTGGGCTGCTCGTTCCGCATCGCTTCAAGCACGCTGAGCCCGTTCATCTCCGGCATGCGAAGATCGAGCGTCACGACGTCCGGCTTGAGCGCGCGAACCAACTTGAGAGCTTCCGCGCCCGTCTGGGCCAAGCCCACGATTTCCACGCCCGGTAGTCTGGAGATCAAAGCCGCGAGCGAGGACCTGATCGCGGCGGAATCATCCGCGATCAGCAGCCGGGTCCGCTTCAAAGCGGAATTGGTGGCGTCTTTGCTCACAGATGCAGGATACGGTTTTCCGGTTCGGGTGATACTTGCAAGAAGCTGATTTTAGTGTCCTCCCAAGTCCTACAAAACGGCGAAACGATCCGGCACTCCAATCCATTGCAGCTTAAGCCTTTACCATTCGCACCTAGAAATACTACGGGCAACAAACTTTAATCAAGGAAGCGTTGGGTGCCAAACTTGAAATCCAAACAAGACCATCACACACGATTTCGATGGTGCCGCGAAGGTTTGTGAGCTTGAGAGTATGCCGGGTTGGAGTACCCTTAGATTACTCATGGAAGTTACCTTTAGACCCGGAACGCCGCAGGATTCGGAAGTCTGCGGAACCGTTTGCTATAATGCCTTCAAAACAATTGCCGAGCAGCATGGGTTTCCCGCTGACTTCGCGGCGGCGGAGGTGACGGTCGGATTGATGTCCTGGGTGCTCGCGCGCAGGGATGTGTATTCGGTGGTGGCCGAGTCGGAAGGGCGCATTGTGGGCAGCAATTTTCTCTGGGAAAACTCGGTTATCGCCGGCGTCGGCCCGGTGAGCGTGGACCCGGCGGTGCAGAATGCGGCAGTGGGTCGGCGTCTGATGGAGCTCGTGCTGGAACGGGCACGGGAACAAAAATTCGCGGGGGTTCGACTGGCCCAGGCGGCGTATCACAATCGGTCACTGTCGCTTTATACGAAGCTGGGGTTCACCACGCGGGAACCGCTTTCTTGTCTGCAAGGCCCGGCGCTGGGCGTGGAGATTCCCGGATATGCGGTGCGTCCGGCGAAGGAGGAGGATTTGGAAGCCTGCAACCGAGTCTGCTTGGCCGTGCATGGACACGAGCGTTCACCTGAGGTTTTGGAAGCGATCAAACAAGGAACGGCAACCGTCGTCGAGCATGACGGGCGGTTGACCGGTTACGCGACGGTGATTGGGTTTGCGGGTCACGCAGTCGGGGAAACGAACGAAGATGTGAAAGCGCTGATCGGAGCGGCGACAACGATCGCCGGTCCTGGGATGTTGGTGCCGACGCGCAATGGCGAACTCCTGCGGTGGTGCTTGCAACGCGGATTGCGGATCACCCAACCGCTCAACTTGATGAGCCTGGGCCTTTACAACGAGCCGTCGGGTGCGTTCCTGCCGTCGGTGATTTACTGAGGTTACTCCCGAAGAGCGGGGCTGCGAGGAAGGTTCGGCCCGGCCACGGCGGCTCATTCGGAACGGTTGCTTTTCGCAACAAGTTTTTATGGGGTGGAAGCGGCTTCCAGGCTCTCGATCATTTTGCGGAGCTTGCGCAGCGCCAAATTTTGCAACTGGCGGATGCGCTCGCGGGTCACCCCAAACTTAATGCCGACTTCCTCCAAGGTGCGCTCCTGCCCGCCGTCGAGGCCGAAACGAAAGCGCAGGATGGAGGCTTCGCGGGGCTGAAGGCGATCCACCAGTTTGCTCAACATGTCGGTGACGGTCTTTTCCTCAAGCTGTTCGTATGGCGAGGTGGCGTTTTCATCGCGAACGATGTCAGCCAAATGCGCCGAGTCATCGTCGCCGATGGGCGCGTCAAGCGAGGTGGGGCGGATGGAGGAGGCGCGCATGTCGTTGACTTGGCGGATCGTGAGGCCCAACTCGGCGGCGAGCTCCTCATCGGAGGGTTCACGACCGAGCACCTCCTGCAATTTCAAGGCGGTCTTCCGCATGTTATAAATCTTGTCCACCATGTGGACCGGCAGGCGGATGGTCTTGGACTGATTGGCCAGCGCGCGGCGCATCGATTGTTTGATCCACCAGGAACTGTAGGTGGAAAGCTTTGCGCCCTTCGATGGATCAAAACGCTCCACGGCACACATGAGACCGATGTTGCCTTCACTGACCAAATCCAGGAGCGGCAAACCGAGGTTCTCGTACTCGCGGGCGATTTTGACGACGAGCCGCAGGTTGGCGCGAATCATCATCTCCCGCGCTTTGGCATTGCCCTTTTTGATTTTACGGGCGAGTTCAATTTCTTCCTCCGCGGTCAAAAGCCGCACCTGGCCCACCTCGCGCATGTAGAGCGTCATGGCGGTGTTGCCATCATAGGCCGTGTAGCCGTTGGTCACCTCTTCGGGCTGAGCAGAGGGTTTTTCAAGGTCGGCCACCAAGAGTTCGGACTTGGAGGAGCCTGCCTTTTTGGCAGGTTTTTTGGATGGCTGACTCGATTTAACCGGCTTCACTGGCTGCGCAGACTTCGGCTTGGTTTTGGCAACCTTGGGGCGCGAGGCGGAGGAACGTGATCGTCGGGAGGCGTTGGCACGAGCGGCACTCATTTGGTTCGATAAATTGAGCATATGTATGGGTTGCGTGTTTGATGTTGCTGATCTTATAGCGCACGCGATCGGTATTGGATGCATGAGAAGGGACTCTGATTCCCAATCTCAGGCAACATTCTGAACTCCGGCAACTCCGACGCCCAAAAACTCAGCGGATCAGTGATTCCACCGGGCAGAACCACTTTTCATTCCATCCAGCCATCTCAGGCGCTCAGGTTGCCGAATAACCCATAACTTTGTTGATATGTTGTCTAAACTAAAATTCGAAGTCAACAGTCCACGATGGCCAAGCATGGGCTGCCATAAACAAGAGGCCGGAAGTCATTTCTAACTTCCGGCCTTGCTTTAACGCTTTGAGAACCGACGAGCCCTAGAACTTGCCGCCGTAAACTGCGTTTTTGCCGAGCAGTTGCTCGATGCGGAGGAGTTGGTTGTACTTGGCAACGCGGTCGGTGCGGCTC
>JAQGOT010000410.1 GCA_028293465.1 Pedosphaera sp.
CTGACTTCCTTTTTGGAAATGCCCATGGCCTCGGTGAAAATATCGACTGTTTCAAAGCCAATCCGGGCAATGTGTTTGAGACCGGTGGCAGTATCCACGCCGGCCTGCTCGAATGCGCTGTTGATGATGCCGAGCTTCATGGGGGAATTTTAACCGCAAAGGCACCAGGACACCAAGCGTAATTGGGTTGGTACGGGAGGCGAATGAGAATTTTCAATGGCTTGGTTTCAACTCCGTCAACACCAGTTCGCGCGCCTGCTCGAGTGTCACCCCAAACTTCTTGAGGACGCGGGGCGCGAGGCCATCACCTTCAGCCATCAGCCCCAACAGAAGATGTTCAGTGCCGATGGCGGTATGTTCAAGGTTTCTGGCTTCTTTGGCGGCAAGCACCAGAACCCTCTTCAGCCGGGGAGTGTAGGGGATTGGGGTGGTTAGTTTCCCTTCGGGGCCGGTGCCAACGTGCTGCTCGATTTCCAGACGGACTGCCTCAAGACTCAATCCAAGTTTCAGCAGCACGGCGATGGCTACTCCTTGGCCCAAGGCCATCAGTCCGAGCAGGAGGTGTTCGGTGCCGACAAAGTTGTGGCCCAACCGGCGAGCCTCCTTGGCTGCCAAGCCGAGGGCTCGCTGCGCCATCGGCGTGAAATTGGACAACACCGTTCCGTCAGGACCTTGCTTGAAGGCGAAAAGGAATTTAGGCCACTTCAAGGCCGGCGTTTTACCCAAGAGTTCCTGCTCTGCTTCATGGTATTCCCGGGCGATATGTGCCGGAGAAACCGCCGCGTGGCTGCCCGCGCTCACGTACGCGGCCTCCACCATCGCCATCGTTTTTAGATTGTCCTCGCCGCTGATCACTGGCTGTCTTCGTTCTTCGAGCGCGCAGAGCAATTCCCCCATGGTCCCGGAGAACGCGTCGGGAAACCAGCTCTCGGGCCACACCGGTGCTTGGAAACCAGGGTCGCCCTTGGCCGCGTATTGGATGGTGGAAGGAGTCGTGCAGGGATCATGGCACCAACCAATGCTGCCGATGGCGAGCCCGTTTAACCCTTCGATTCGCCATTTGATGGAAATGTCCGATGGACAGCCTTCCTTCGCGGGACCGGTCCAGGTGTCGTCAATGGCAATGCAGCGCAAACCATTCGCATATTCCAGGATGTAAGTGCAGATGCCATCGGTGTGGGGAAACTTGGTGCGGGGATCGGGCCGCGTGCTGCAATAAACGCGATCCGGTTGACCGAACCAGTAACGGAACGTGTCGAGGTGATGAATCGACATGATGCGCAAGGTGGCCCAGCCGAGTTCCGCCTGCCACGGTTGCCAGTGGGGGATGCCGCGCATTTCCACGGTCGCGATGACCGGTTCGCCGATGGTGCCGTTCGTCAACAAGGTTTTTGCGGCGCGCACCGAATGGTCGTAACGCATGTTCTGGTTAACGGCCAGGGTGATGCCGGCGGTTTGGCAGAGCCGCACGGCCTCGACTGCTTCGGCGTAATTTATCCCCAGCGGCTTTTGCGCGAGAATGCCTTTGACCGTTCCCCGCTCGCAGGCTTGCTGGATCAGCTCGAGCAGCGCGTTCGGCGGAACCGCGATGTCGAGCACCTCGATCGAGGGATCGTCGAGGAGCTTGGCGTAACTTTCATGGACGCTCGCGATGCCGTGGCGGGCGGCGGTCTCCATGGCGCGCGCGAAGTTGCGCGAGGCGATGGACACGGGGTTGAAGCCCGCCTTGCGATAGGCCACCAGATGGCACTCATTCACGATGAACCCGCTGCCCAGGATGCCGATGCGAAAATTCTTCCGTCGGGGCAGGGGAGGGTAGAGGTTCAAGTCCATGTTTGGCGCTCCGCGGACACTGCCCGGATGCATCCCCGGGCGTCAAGGCTCATATACCGTCGAAATTATCGCAGAGCCGGTAGTGACCGCTGTCATTTTGGATGACATATTTTTGGACGACGAGGGCGGCCAGCGGAGCGGCGGCCCAATGCGGATCCTCCTCGAACTCACTCCGCCCGCGCGCCTTGCGGCTGATCTCCTTCCGGTTGAAGAACGTCCCCGGATTCAATTTCAGGAATTCGATGATTTCAAATTCCGCGGCGGTCATAGCTGTGGGCGGTTGCCCGCTCGTCCGGTTTGGCGCGATTCACGATCCTTCCAGGAGCAACCTGGAGTGGGTGATTTAAATCCTGTCTCGATCGCGATGTGCCACACAGGCAAAGGCTACCAGAAAAAGGCAAAATGGAAGGACCTTCCTCAGCGAGACGGAGGAGGATCCAATCACAGCCGAGTTGGGCTGCCCGCCAACCGACCAAAACTGCGGGATCACCTCAGCGCGGACGATTAAACTGATAGCCTTGCCGACAAGCCTGCTGTCCGCCGAAATAGATCACCTGCGTGCCGGAGTTGCAATTCGCATAATAGTTACGCGTGCGGCTGTAGTCACCACCAATGTAAATGACGGTGCTTACCGGCTGGCGAGCGGCCCTGCACTGCGCCACGGCCGGCGAAAGACAATAAACCGGCGCCGGGTAAATCACGGGTCCCATGTACGCCACCGCGGCTTGATAGATAACCGGCATGGGATAAGCCAGCGCACAACCATACCCCCCCGCCACAGGCAGACAGGCATTTTGGGCATGGATCGGCGCGGCTGTCAGCAATCCCGTCACGAGAAGCAAAAACATCGTTTTCATATAGGTAGGTTATGGTCTCTTCTAAACGACGATTTAACTTGGTAGGATATTCAGTCCGCCATTTTGGCGCAGCACCGACCGGGACACCCGCGCAGTCTGTTCGAGCCGTCCGACCCTCATCCGACGACACTATTACCCTCTGATGGACAAAACGCCCGCCCCCAAGCCAAAACGCTTGGGAAAGCGGGCGGATAAACAAGCCTATGGCCGTCGGCTGTCTGTTACTTGACCAGTTCGAGCTTGGAGGCGGTCAGTTCCATTTTGCCATCCACCTTCTTGACCGTGCCGGTGGCGGTGACTTTCTTGGCCTCTTTGCAAAGGTTTTCGTGGAAATCCTTGCTCACGTCATTTTGCACTAGGTAGTAATTGACCTTCTTACCCTTCTTATCCACTTGGATGACGTTTTGGCACTTTTCCGTTTCCTTCAACGCGCACTTGCCGCAGGTGCCTTCGCCGGTGATGGTCACAGTTTTATCCTCAGCAAACGCGGGTGATACCAATGCCAGCAGCAGCAGTGTGGCAACAGCGGTGATGATTCCAGTCGTGATACGTTTCATAGTTTTTTGGTTTGATTAATCTACATGCGTTTTGACTGGTATCGGCTCGGTTTCATTCAAACCGGCACGTTGGGCGGGTTCGACGCCGTTGTAAGTGCTTTGACCTCAACAGACCGCTTCATCCCTCCACACTGCTTGCGGCATCCATCTTGTCAGCGGGAGCGGCAAAGGCGCAGCTCATCTTGGAGGTGTCTTTCGGGTTTATTTTCCGCCCCCTCGCGCGGGGCGCATCCGCGCACTGCCCCGGAGCGCCGACTTCCAAGTCGGCTTAAAGCGTGGCGAACCCACCGATTACCTGCCAAACCGAGCCATTCAAACCGGCTGCAAACCAGTGCTCCGACGGCTCGGGGGGCAGTGTGCGGATGCACCCCCTCGCGCGCGTGAAAACAGAATCCCATGGACTAAACACCCCTTATCTGCTACAACTTTTGCCGGGAGCCACCAAGCCAGCAATGCAAGAAACCCGTCAATCAAATCAATACCATGAAATCGTATCAGAGACTTGCTCTTGCTGGAACATGGGCGCTGGCTGCGTCCCTCGCTGTAACCCTTCTGCCCACCTCAGCCCTCGGGGCATCGCAAGGTTTCACGGTCACCAACCTGGTGGCCGACCTCCCCGGCGTTGCCGCTCACACCGACACCAATCTGGTCAATCCTTGGGGTCTGGCCTTCGATAATCCGGGCAACCTCGTTGTCGCCGACAACGGTGTCAATCTCGCCACCTTTTATCAGCGCAGCGGCAACCCAATCGACTTGAGGGTAAACGTGCCCGGCGCCCCGACCGGCTTGGTTGCCAGCCATTCGCCATCCGACTTCGTGTTCGGCGACACGAACACGGCCACAGCCCCGGCTAGGTTTCTTTTCTGCACGGAAAGCGGCACCATCCTCGCCTACCACCCCGCCGTGAATCCGACCAACGCCTTCGTTGTCGTGGATCATTCCCGCTCCAACAGCGTTTACAAGGGCCTCACGCTCGCCACGCTCCGCGGAAACCGGCAGATCTACGCCGCTGATTTCCACAACGCCAAAGTGGACGTCTTCGACACGAACTTCCGCTTTGTTGGTTCGTTCACCGACCCCGGAATCCCGGCGGGCTTTGCCCCGTTCAACGTCCGCAACATCGGCGGCATCATCATCGTCACCTTCGCGA
>JAQGOT010000424.1 GCA_028293465.1 Pedosphaera sp.
TCAGTCCGTCCGTAATTAGCACCTTGCCTGCGTTTTCGGAACCCAGCTTGACGGCTTTGCGTTCGTATTGCCCTGATTGATTCTCAACAAAGACATAATGGTGATTATCTTTGAGGAAGACGGCATTGGCGGACACCGCCAATGTTGGCTTCTCCCGGCTTTCAAGTTCTGAAATGGCATCCACCTGGACAAACATTTCAGCCTTAAGCAGTTTGTCGGGATTTTTCACCTCACCACGGACTCGCAGGGTGCGCGTATTGGGATCAAACGAACTTCCAATATTTTCCAACCGCCCCTCAAACACCCGGTCAGGGAAGGCTTGGGTGTAAATTTTGAGCTCCTGCCCCGGCTTGAGCGCGGAAGTTCCTGATTCAGTGACATCCAACTGCACCCAAAGAATAGCCGGGTCGGTCACGACAAACAGCGGGGCGAACAACTGTGGCGCGTTGGCCAGCATCTGGTCGGGGCGGACCTCCTGGCCCGGATTAATGTTCTTTTCCACAACCAGGCCGGGCAATGGTGTTTTTAGCTGGTACATCTGGTCAAAACTGCCACCCGTGCCGCCATAGAGCGTAAGCCTGGCCAGGGCGCGATCCTTTTCCGAAACCGCACGTGTGTAATCCGCTTCCGCAGATTCAACATCCTTCTGTGCGGCTACGCCATGGTCATGCAATTCCCGTATTCGGGCGGAAGCACGTTCAGCCAGTTGGAGATCACCCGCCGCCCGGCGCGCGTCTGCCTGGGCCTGTCCGAAATCAGGCGAAGCGATTTTGGCGAGTGCGTCTCCGGCCGATACCGAGCGTCCCAAATCAGTCAGGATGGTTTCCACGCGACCCGCCACGGGGGAGAAAACCCGAACGGTTGCGTCGTCATTCCAGATCAAGCGGCCGGTCAGATGGGTGACATTGGTCTTAAAAACATCAACTTGCTCAACCGCAATCGAGGCTTTTTCTGGCGCGTCGGCAGGGATGGTGATGGTGCTGCCTTCAACTTTTAGTCCCGGCAGCTCGGCGGTTTTCTTTTCTTCCTTGCAGCCAACCAAGCCCAGTGCGGCAACGAGGCAGAGCATCCTTAGCTTGGGGAACAACGTTGCGCACCATAAAATGAATATTCCCCCGGTTTCACCTCGATTTCTCATAATGCAATCTCCTTCAGTTATTTGCGTGACGTCAGTTCAGATTCCGCGAGGACGTTCCGGGCCGCCGCCAGATCGGCCGCAGCATTCGCGCTGTCGGCCATCGCTTGTACTGTGGCGAGCCGGACATCATTGTCGTCACGCTCAGCGGTGAGCAAATCCACCAGCGCCGCACCGCCTTTTTCATAGGAGAATCTAAAGGCTTGGCGCACCTGCTCGGATTTGGGACGGATTTGATTCTCATACCGTTGCCGCCTCTCGTCGGCGTCATGGTAGGCATGCTCGGCGGTGATGATCTCCGAGAAAATCTGCGCTTGTATTTTTTCAATCTGAATTGAAGCCAGCTCCTGTTCTGCTTGCGCCGCTTTGATGGCCCCTTTGTTCAGATTCCAGAGCGGCAGCGGAAAAGAAATCCCAAAACCGATCGTATTGGGTTGATCGGGCGGTTGATGCTCGTATTGCAACGAAAGGGTCGGGTCAGGAATGCGCATGGACTTCTGCAAACGAACATCGGCCCTGGCCCTGCGGAGATCGGCTTCGGCCGCCAGCAAATCCGGCCGTGCCGCATCGGGCTTTACGATGGCATGCTCCCTTGCGGCCCCGGCCAATTGATCCAGAGACTCGGCTGGCCTCCAATCCCCGTGCGGATGTGTAATTCCCATCAACACCTCCACCGCAATTCGTGACGAGGCGGCCGCGACTTCGGCTGTCTTCGCATCCAAGTCAAACCGCTCCGCATTGATTTCAATCCGCTTTTTGTCGGAATCGGAAATATCACCCGCCCTGAATCTCGTTCCCGCAATGTCCGCCTCCCGTCGCAGCGATTGCGCGGAGTGTTTAAGAATCTGCGCCTGGTTTTCGGTCAGCAGCACGTTGACATATGCCTTCGTGACTCCTTGATCCAAAAGCCGGCGGGCATCGTAAAAGCGGGCGCGGGCACCCGCACCGCCGGCCTTGGCGGCGGCCTGCCGGCTGGAACGTTTCCCCCCAATTTCCACCAATTGGCTCACGGCAAAAATCGTGTCGTAACTGCGATGCCAAAAACTGTTGCCCTGGACCGTGCTGTTGGGATTGGCATCCGTATTGAACTTTGAAGTAAACACCGAAGCGGTGGGGTTCGGGAATTCCCGGGCGACGATTTGTTGCGCGGTGGCGGTGTCAATTCCGCTCTTGGCTGCCAGCAAATCCCAATTTCTCTCAACAGCAACCCGTTTGATCTCGGCCAGGCTGAACACCTGCGTCGCTTCCACGTGTTTGTTGGTCACTTGGGCTTGTGCAATCGAGGCCAGACTCGCACCAAGCACGGATAAGGTTAAAGCGCATTTCTGGAACGCTTTTAAACTTTTTACCATGGTACAGCTAACGAACAAAATTCTTGTGTGCGACGAAGCGGTAAAGCAAAGGGCACCGGGACTCGATGCACTGGTTCGAGCAGAAGTAACGACCAATGCATCGAGGGAGTCTCCCGGCGCCCAAATTTCTGTTGGGTTTTCCCTCCTCCAAGGAAAGTGAGAGCTGCGTTCGCAGCCGTGACAGTGTTCCGGCCACGAACAGAACGTATTAATACTGGTTGAGCGAAATCCATGTCATTCACTGGCCCGATGTTAGTGAACGTTCCGGGAGTTGTCTGTCGAGCGGAGCCTAAATCTTTTGTAGGGTGAAACCGTACACCGCCTTATCCCGGCGTCACTCGGTCCGCTGACTGTCATGCCAGCGAATGGCTTCACGCAGGAGCTCGGTGGCATTGGTGAGGCTCAGTTTTTCTTTGATGCGGGCGCAAAAAGCCTGGACGGTTTTAAAGCTGACATGCAGGTCTTCCGCAATCTGGCGGGTGCTGTAGCCGCGTCCCAATAATTGAAAAACCTCCAACTCGCGGTCGCTGAGTTGGGTGATGGGGGAATCTGTGGCGGCCGATCGTCCTTCCACGAATTTCTCGGCCATCATCGCATTGACTTTTTCGCTGATATAGAGTTTGCCCCCCAACACACAACGAATGGCTTGCAGAACCTTTTTGGTGGCCTCGCGCTTCATGATGTAGCCCCGGGCTCCGGCGCGCAGGGCGCGTTCCGCGTAAAGCATTTCATCGTGCATGGACAGAACGATTACGATGACGCCGGGATAAAGGGCTTTGATGTTCTTGATCAACTCAATTCCCGAACCACCCTCCAATGAAATATCCACGATGGCAATGTCCGGTTTGGCCACGCCCATGAGTTCCAAGGCTGCGGACGCATTGGCTGCTTCCCCGCAGACCTGGAGATCGGGTTGCTGATTGATCAAATTGGCGAGCCATTCGCGCACCAGGGGATGATCGTCAACCAATAGCAGTTTGGCTTTTTGTGGCATGAGTTTCCGAAGGAGGGTTGTTGCCAAGCGGCAGTGTGCAGAGGACACGCGTGCCGCGTCTCGGGAGGCTCTCGATACTAAAGGATGCGCCGATCATGCTCGCCCGATAGGCCATGATTCGCAGACCCATTCCTTGACCTTGTCGTGCATTTTCGGGCAGGCCAACACCGTCATCGCTGATCATCAATCTTACCAAGTCATTTTCTTTGTCGAGTCGTATGATCATCTGGCTGGCCTTGCCATGCTTGATCGCGTTCGTGATCGACTCCTGTGCGATGCGATATAAATGTATCGCTCCCGCGGGGGCATTGATCCGCACGGCTTCCGAGCACTCAAACTTACACGATATTTGAAACCGCTCCGTGATATTGGCTGCTAATTCACGAAAACCGTCCATAAATCCTTCCCCTTCCAATTCCGTGGGATGAAGTCCGCGGGCCAGCGTGCGGGTAAGATCAATTGCCTCTTCGACCAACTCCACCAAATGAATGGCGGCCGCTGCCTCAGGCAGGGATTTCTCCGCGAGCCTCTCGCCCAACACCTGCCCCGCCAACGCCGTCCCGGTAAGGTGCTGGCATAAACTGTCGTGCAGATCGTGACCAATCCTACGTTGCTCGCGCTCGCTGATTCCCAGCAATTCCTTTTCCAATCGCCTGCGCTCCTGCATTTCGTTGGTCATGGCAACTGTGCGCTGACGCACACGCTCTTCCAGCTCCTTATGCAGTTTGCGCAACCGGGTGAGGATCGCCACCACCACGAATAAAAAAACGACTGCGATCACGGCATTCCAAACCGGAACGAAAGGCCGGGAATACTTTGCCCCTGCGCTTACATCACCCGCCACCCAGGCTGCCACGCTAAATATTGAAATGAAGATGCCAAAGACATCACCCACGAACCATACAGCCAGCGCCACTGGAACCAGGTAAAATACGAAAAAGGAAATTTCAAAACCGGTGAGCCAATCCACCACGCCAATGACGGCCACCAGTCCCACGCTGATTGCCATCAAGAGAGGCTTGGAATACTTTTCAAAAGGTTTGATCCATCCGATCATGCCGTGCTGAAGCAGAACTTACTGCTCGCCAACCAGCATGGCCCGTTGCGGTTTTCAGGGCAAGAGCCGTCTTAGAAGTCGTTTTTAGCCACCCCGGTTCAATTACTGTAATCCCTCCTCCCAACCCGTTGGTGGTCAGCAGACCTTGGTTTGCGCCCACGACCCTGAAATCGCTCTTGATTTGCTCGCGTTGAACCTTATTTTCCTACCATGTTCGTTACTGAAGCGCCGATCACACCTGAACAACTGAAATCCGCCAGCGGAGATTCCCCCGCCGCAATTCCGGGACCTTCGGAACTCTTGGCGGAGCCGGATTCCTTTGCCCGCCGCCATATCGGCCCCGGCGTTCAGGAAGCCAAACAGATGCTGGAAGCGATGGGCTTTTCGAGCCTCGACGCCTTGATCGACACGGCGGTGCCGCAAGAAATCCGCATGTCCCGCCCCCTGCAACTCCCCGCGCCGCGTGGTGAATATCAGGTGCTGACAGACCTCCGCAAGATAGCGGCGCAAAACCAGGTGTTCCGATCCTTCATCGGCATGGGCTATTCCGGTTGCATCACCCCGCCCGTGATTCAGCGTAACGTTCTGGAGAACCCCGGTTGGTACACGCAATACACGCCTTATCAGGCGGAGATTGCCCAGGGCCGTCTGGAGGCGTTGCTTAATTTCCAAACCATGGTCGGCGATCTCACCGGGCTGGCGGTTGCCAACGCCTCGCTGCTCGATGAAGCCACCGCCGCGGCCGAGGCCATGCACCTGTGTTGCGATGTCCGCGCCGGCAGAACCATTTTCTTTGTCTCCGCCGAGTGTCATCCCCAGACCATCGCGGTCGTGCAAACCCGCGCCAAGCCGCTCGGCATCGAAGTCGTCGTCGGCGATCACCAAACTTTTCAATTCAACGATCAAGTCTTCGGCGCGTTAGTCCAGTATCCGGACACATTCGGGACCGTTCATGATTACACCGCGTTCGTGGAGCGGGCACACACTGCTGGTGCATTGGCCGTCGTCGCTGCCGATCTCCTCAGCCTGACCCTCTTGCGCCCGCCCGGTGAGTTCGGAGCGGACATCGCCATCGGCAGTGCGCAGCGTTTCGGAGTGCCCTTGGGCTATGGCGGGCCACACGCCGCTTACTTCGCCACCCGCGATGCCTATAAACGCCAGATGCCCGGACGCATCGTCGGTGTGTCCAAGGATTCCCGCAATCGCCCTGCCCTGCGCCTTTCGCTGCAAACCCGCGAACAACATATCCGCCGGGAGAAGGCCACCAGCAACATCTGCACCGCCCAGGCGCTCATCGCCAACATTGCCGCGCTCTATGCTGTTTACCATGGCCCGGATGGCCTGCGGACCATTGCGCGCCGCATCCATTTGCTGACCGCCATCCTGGCCAACGGTCTCGAACGCCTCGGTTACAAAACCAACGCTGCGTTCTTCGACACCCTGCGCGTTGACCTCGGCAAGAAAACCGCCGTGGAAATCCTCAAGCTCGCCGAAGCGCGACACATCAATTTGCGGGCCATCGCGACGAACACCGTCGGCGTCTCGCTGGATGAAACCACGTCGGAGCAGGATCTCAACGATCTGCTCGCGGTATTCAACGGCGGCAAAGCACCCGGCTTCAACGCCGGCGAACTGGCCTCGCAGGTGCGAGCCCGTTATGACGCGCCGTTCGCGCGCATCAGCGAATTCCTCCAACACCCGGTTTTTCACCGCTATCACAGCGAGACGGAAATGCTCCGTTACTTGCGTCGTCTGGAGTCACGCGATCTCTCGCTGACCACCTCGATGATCCCGCTCGGCTCCTGCACGATGAAGCTGAATGCCACCGTGGAGATGTTCCCCGTTTCCTGGCCGGAGTTCGGCCAACTCCATCCCTTCGCGCCCCTCCGGCAGACCGCCGGCTATCAGGCGCTCTTCCAACAGCTCGAGGATTGGCTGGCGGAAATCACCGGTTTCGCGGGCATTTCGCTGCAGCCCAATGCCGGGTCGCAGGGCGAATACGCCGGACTGTTGGTGATCCGCGAATTTCATCAGCATCGCGGCGAGAGTCACCGCAACATCTGCCTGATCCCGCAATCGGCGCACGGCACCAATCCCGCCAGCGCAGTCATGGCCGGCATGAAAGTGGTGGCGGTGGCTTGCGATGAGGAAGGCAACATCAACGTTGCCGATCTCAAGGCCAAGGCCGAAGCCAACCAGGCGTCGCTCGCCGCCCTGATGGTCACCTACCCTTCCACGCACGGTGTCTTTGAGAAAACCATCAAGGAAATTTGCGCTATCATCCACGCGAACGGTGGCCAGGTTTACATGGACGGCGCAAACATGAACGCCCAGGTGGGCATTTGCCGCCCGGCTGATATGGGCGCGGACGTGTGCCATTTGAATTTGCACAAAACCTTTTGTATCCCGCACGGCGGCGGCGGCCCCGGTATGGGCCCGATCGGTGTTGCGGAACATCTGGTGCCGTTCCTGCCGGGCCATGTGGTGGTGAACCTCGGCGGCGAGAGCCCCATCGGGGCGGTGTCCGCCGCGCCTTGGGGCAGCGCGAGCATCCTGCCGATTTCGTGGGTTTACATCGCGGCCATGGGCGCTGCGGGACTGACGGACGCCACTAAGATGGCGATCCTGAATGCCAATTACATCGCCAAACGTCTCGAGTCCTTTTTCCCGGTGCTTTACAAAGGCCACGGCAACCTGGTCGCCCACGAGTGCATTCTCGATTTGCGTCAGTTCAAGAGCGTCACAGTGGAGGATGTCGCGAAACGGTTGATGGATTACGGTTTTCACGCGCCAACCATTTCCTGGCCCGTGGCCGGAACCATGATGGTGGAACCAACCGAAAGCGAATCCAAAGCCGAGCTGGATCGCTTCTGTGACGCCATGATCCAGATTCACGCCGAGATCAAAACCATCGAATCAGGCCAGGTGGACAAGCAGAACAACCTGCTTAAGAACGCTCCGCACACC
>JAQGOT010000430.1 GCA_028293465.1 Pedosphaera sp.
CTGACTGTTTTCAGAGCTGATAACTCCTACCAGTTGCGCAATGCATTGGCAGGGGCTTTTTTATGCTGACTTATCTTTTGGTGGCTTTGGGGGGCGCACTCGGCAGTGTGACCCGGTTCTGGTTCTCGGATTTCGTCGCCCAGCAATCGGGCAAGGCGCTGTTCTGGGGCGAGACTTTTCCGTGGGGCACGCTGCTGGTGAACATCACGGGGTCGTTTGTCATCGGCTTTTTTGGGACGTTAACGGGACCGGATGGGCGGTGGCTGGTGGGGACGTCGGGACGGCAGTTCTTCATGATCGGGGTTTGCGGCGGTTATACCACGTTCTCATCCTTCAGCTTGCAGACGCTGAATTTGATGCGGGAGGGTGAATGGCTCCAAGCGGGGGTGAACTCGGTGGCTTCGTTTGTGCTATGTTTGGTGGCGGTCTGGCTGGGACATATCCTGGCGATGGGCATCAATTCAGCCAAAGGCAGTTAATATGCAAATTCCCCACGAGGCGGTGATCCTGCGGATTTTCATCGGCGAGAGTGACCGCTACGAGCATCATCCCTTGTATGAAGCCATTGTGTTGAAGGCGCGGGAGGCGCACCTGGCGGGGGCGACGGTGCTGCGCGGGCCGATGGGGTTCGGCAAATCGAGCCGGCTGCACACCGCCAAGATCCTGCGGCTCTCGATGGATCTGCCGATAGTAATTGAGATCATCGACAGCGAGGAAAAGATCCGCGGGTTCCTGCCGACACTGGATGGCATGATGGGCGGCGGGCTGGTGACGATGGAGAAAGTGCAGGTCATTGAATATCGGGCGGGGGTGGGCAGCGGGGGCTAAAGGGAGGCAGATTGCGCAGTTTTTCGCGAAACGCGGGGTGGCCGCACCCGTTCAGCGAGCAGGCCGGGCCAGACTGAGCTGAAAATGTATAATTTTCTGCACGAGAGTGGATCACGGGAGAAGCGTGGCGTTTATCCCCATTAATTATCAACCACATGCGGAGTCGGCGTGATGGACGCGCGCCCTCCCCTGTTCCCCCTGCGGAGAGGGAAAATGTCCCCGCTCCGGTTGCAGTCACCGGCACGATTCCATCCCGGTGAAAACAGGTATCGGGTCGTGAACACGGGGCAGGATGCCCCGTTCACTGGCAGCCAGGATGGCCGCCGCTACATAGGGCGGCACGCCTCCAACCAACAATGCGGTTGCGGTCACCGGCACTGCCGATCAGGACGAAAAGAGGCATGGCTGAAAAAGGAATTGTCCTACAGGGTGATTCACGGCATCCTGCCCAACCTTATATGCGACAGGTGAACATCGGAATGATCGGCGGCGGCACAGTGGGCAGCGGCGTTTACCATGCCTGGGAGTGCAACGGCGATTTGATGTCGTCGCGGCTCGGCGTCAAAATCAATTTCCAGAAAGTAGCGGTGAAGGCGTTTGACGAGCCGCGGCCGTACGCAATTCCGCGCGCCCTGATGACCCTTGACTGGCAGAGCGTGGTGAATGATCCGGCCGTCCAGGTGATCATCGAACTGGTTGGCGGCACGACGATTGCGAAGACGATGGTGCTGGCGGCGCTGAAGCTGGGCAAGCCGGTCATCACCGCCAACAAAGCGCTGCTCTCGGCGCATGGCGAGGAACTGTTCGCCGTGGCCAAACAATACAACGCGAATCTTTATTACGAAGCGAGCGTGGCCGGCGGCATCCCGATCATCAAGACGATGCGGGAATCGTTTGTCGGGAATCGGTTCACGCACATTTACGGGATCGTCAACGGAACGTGCAATTACATCCTGACGCGGATGAAGCTGGAAGGCGCGGATTTCGCCGACATGCTGGCTGACGCGCAACGGCTGGGTTATGCTGAGGCCGAACCGTCGCTGGACATTGACGGGTTCGATGCCGAACACAAGATCGGAATCCTAGCCTCGCTGGCACACGGATTCTGGGTCAAGCCGAAGGATATCTACGTGGAAGGCATCCGCCACATCAGCAAGCTCGACATGCAGTTCGCCGCGCAACTGGGCTATACCATCAAGCTGCTGGGGATCGTGAAGAAGCCGGCGGTCGCGAAGCCGAAGGCTAAGAATGGTTCGCGGGTGCAGGTGTCGGTCTATCCCACGCTGGTCCCGAATGCGCATGTGTTGGCGAGCGTGAATCATGTTTTCAACGCGGTTTTTATCCGCGGTGACGTGGTGGGCGACACGCTCTTTTACGGTCGCGGCGCCGGCAAGGACGCGACGGCGAGCGCGGTGCTGAGCGATGTGGCCGATGCGGCGCTGGATTTGAAGCACGGGAGCAAGAGCCGGGTGCCGCCATTCGTGCCGCACGAGATGGCCGGGGCGGTGCTGCCGATCGGGGAAACGGTTTCGAGGTATTATGTCCGGTTCAGCGTGGTGGACAAACCGGGCGTGCTGGCGAAGATTTCCGCGATCCTGGCGGCGTCGAAAATCGGCATTTCATCGCTCATCCAGCCCGAAGGGCATCAAGGCGAGAGCGTGCCGTTGATCCTGATGATTCACGATGCGCCGAATGCGGCGATGACCAAGGCTTTGGCAAAGATCGCCAAGTTGCCGGTCGTGAAATCGCCGCCGGTCATGATCCGCGTGGAAAGTTTTGAATAGGCAATTTGAAATGAATTCGCAATCCGCAAGATGGAACGGTGTCATCGATCGCTACGCAAAATATTTGCCGGTGAGCGACGCGACGCCCCTGGTGTCGTTGAGCGAAGGGAACACGCCGCTGGTGCGGGTGGATAATTTCGTGGAGGCGATCGGCGGCAAGTTTGAGTTGTGGCTCAAGTATGAGGGATTGAACCCGACCTGCTCGTTCAAGGATCGCGGGATGACGATGGCGGTATCCAAGGCGAAGGAGCGCGGGGCGCAGGTGGTGATTTGCGCGAGCACGGGCAATACCTCCGCTTCGGCGGCGGCGTATGCGGCGCGGGCCAAAATGAAGTGCGTCGTGCTGTTGCCCCACGGGAACATTGCGCAGGGGAAGCTGGCGCAGGCGTTGATGTACGGGGCGATCACGGTTTCCGTGCAGGGAAATTTTGACGAGGCGTTGCGGATCGTCCGCGAACTCGGCGAGACGGGCAAGGTGGATGTAGTGAACAGCATCAACCCGGTCCGCATCGAAGGCCAAAAGACCGCGGCGTTTGAGATTTGCGACCAGCTTGGGCGCGCGCCGGATTTTCATTTTCTGCCCGTGGGCAATGCCGGGAACATCACCGCCTACTGGAAGGGGTTCAAGGAATACCATGCGGCGGGATTGGCGGACCGTTTGCCGCGGCTGTTTGGATTTCAAGCGGCCGGGGCCGCGCCGATCGTCGATGGGCATCCGATCGAGAAGCCGCAGACGGTGGCCTCGGCCATCCGCATCGGGAACCCGGCGAGCTGGCAGGGCGCCACGAACGCGAGCAAGGAATCGAACGGGCATATCGGCAAGGTGACGGATGAGGAAATCATTCACGCGTACAAGACGATTGCCCGGACGGACGGAATTTTTGTCGAACCCGCCTGCGCCGCTCCCCTCGCCGGCCTGATCCAATGCGTGAAGGCCGGAACGATCCCGCCGGGGAGCGTCATCACCGCGACCATGACGGGTCATGGGTTGAAGGACCCGGATAATGCGATCAAGGCGGCGGGATTCGAGCCGTTCGTGGTCGAGGCCACCAAGGCGGCGGTCATGAAGGTGATCGGGCTTTGAGTGGGACGTTTAAATTCGATCCGCTCTCTCTCGAAAGCGCGGGCGTAAGCACTTTTCGTTTAGACCCAGTGCGCTCCGCATGAAGAGCAATTGTGGTGAACGCCCGCCCTCACCCCTTCCCTCTCCCCCGAGGAGAAGGCGAACCGGCGGCCTTGCGGTAAAATGTTTGCGTTCCGGTTGCAGTCACCGTCACCTTCGCATCCGGGTGAAGACAGAACTGGTGTCCTGGCTCGACGGTGCTAATAGTAATTACAAGATTCGATGGCATTAATTGTTCAAAAATACGGCGGCACTTCGGTGGGCAACCCGGAGCGCATCAAGAAAGTAGCCCAGCGTGTGGCGAGTTACCGCGCCAAAGGCGACCAGATTGTGGTGGTCGTTTCCGCGATGAGCGGGGTGACTGATAACCTGATCAAGCTGGCCAAGGAAATCATGCCCCTGCCCAGCGAGCGGGAGATGGACATGCTGCTGGCCACCGGCGAACAAACGACCATCGCGCTGACGGCCATCGCGCTGCACGCCATCAATGTGAAGGCGGTTTCACTGACCGGTTCGCAAGCGGGCATTGTCACGGATGATGTCCACACCAAGGCGAAGATCCAGACCATCGTGCCGAAGCAGGTTCATGCGCTGTTGGACGCGGGGAATGTGGTGATCGTGGCGGGTTTTCAAGGGCAGAACGCGGCGGGCCATATCACGACGCTGGGCCGCGGCGGTTCGGACCTGACGGCGATTGCCCTGGCAGCGGCGTTGAAGGCGGATCTTTGCCAGATTTATACCGACGTGGATGGTGTTTACACGGCCGATCCGCGGATCGTGCCGAACGCGCGCAAGCTGGACGAGATTTCCTACGATGAGATGCTCGAACTCGCCAGTTTGGGAGCGAAAGTGATGCAGTCCCGGTCGGTGGAGTTTGCCAAGAAATTTGGGGTCATATTTGAAGTGCGGTCGAGTCTGAACGAAAATCCAGGAACCATTGTGAAAGAAGAAACGAAGAACATGGAGGACGTCGATATCCGCGGCGTCTCGCTCGACAAGAACCAGGCCAAGGTCACGCTCGTGGCGGTGCCTGACCAACCCGGCGTGGCGGCGCGTGTTTTCAAGGCCATCGGTGAAGCCACCATCAATGTGGATATGATTGTGCAAAACATCAGCCATGGCTCGGGCACACCGGCGACGGATCTTTCCTTCACGGTGGACAAACCTGACTTGTTGAAGACCCGCAAGGTCATCGACGGGCTGAAGGCGACCATCGGATACAAGGAAGCCATTGCGGACGAGAACATCGGCAAGTTGTCGATCGTGGGCGTCGGCATGCGGAGTCATTCAGGCGTCGCCGCGAAGATGTTCGAGACGCTCGCCAATGAGGGGATCAACATCGAGATGATTTCAACCAGCGAGATCAAGATTTCCGTGGTCGTGGAACTGGCGAAGTCTGAGCAGGCGATGAAAGCGGTGCATGCGGCGTTTTTGGGGTGATTGGTC
>JAQGOT010000437.1 GCA_028293465.1 Pedosphaera sp.
TTGGTGCCGGTGAACTCAACCAAGGTGGTCAACGTGCCGCTCAGGTTCATCCGGAACACCGTGCCGTAATCCCAGCCCCCACCCTCGTAAGTCGTGCCGTAGAAATTGCCGTCGCCGCCCAAGGCCAGCTCTCCATAGGGACTCGCTCCGTTGGTGACAGCGAATTTAACCATCGTGGTCAACGCGCCGCTGGGGGTGACCCGGAACACCGTGCCAAAATGAAGGATGCCCCCGTTGGCCGTCGTGCCGTAGAAATTACCGTCGCCGCCCAAAGCCAGCCCCGCATACGGATTCGCTCCGTTGTTGCCCGTGAAGTTAACCAGCGTGGTCAGCGTGCCGCCAAGGGTCACCTTGAACACCGTGCCGGCACCATCGCTCCCACCGGACCAGGTCGTGCCGTAGAAATTGCCATCGCCGCCCCATAGCAGCCCCGCATAAGGAGTGGCTCCGTTGGTAACCCCGAAGCTGGCCAGAGTGGTCAGCACGCCGTTGGTGGTGACCCGGAACACCGTGCCAGAATTGTTGCTGCCGCCATACGCAGTCGTGCCGTAGAAACTCCCGTCCGGGCCTTCCGCAAGGTTGGCAAAAGGATGCTTCGGGAACTCGGCAAATGAATGGAGGGACGTGAGGCTTTGCGCGGTGGCCGCCACCGCCAACACCGTGGTCGCCAGCATTGTGGCCAGTAATCGTGTCATGGTCCTTGGTTTCAAAATGATCAGCTTTCTATTAAAACTACAGCAGTAGAATAGAGGCAGGCTAAGATGTCAATCGTGGAAACATTGGTTTCTCGTCCCCTCGTCCCCGGCCAAAAAAAGAACCGCGACGAGTTAAAGCTGCCGGCCAGCTACCCGGCGTGGCGCCAGGATGCCTCCTGCATGAAAGCCGTCCGTGTCTGTTTTGCCCCCTGTAGAAAAACCTCCTACTTCAACTGAAACTCCCCCACCAGCGGAAAATGATCCGAAGCCTGCGTTTGCGGCACCCAGGCCTTGAGCGGAACAATCGCATTCGTCGACGAAATCCAGATGTAATCGATGCGTTTTGCCGGTTTAAGGCTGGAATAACTCAGGCCCTCCCCCTGCCCCACCATTTCCCACGTGTCCGCCATCTTTTCCTTCATCCGCTGGTGAACCCGGCTGCCCGGATGATCGTTGAAATCGCCGCAAATAAAAATCGGCAGCCCGGCGTAGTGTTCGATGAGCTTGTGAACTTCCGCCACGTTCAGCAACCGCTCGGTGTCATCACCGCGATAATCAATATGCGTGGCCATGAACACAATCTTCCGCCCATGCGCATCCAGCACCATCTGGATGATGCCGCGCTGCTCCTTGGGACGAATCATGTGATAATGGCTGTTGGTTTCCTGCAAAATCGGCAACCGCGTCAGCACCGCGTTGCCATATTCCCCGCCCTGGAAATCGAAGTTGTTGCTGAAATAGCTCTTCATGCCGGTGAGTGCCGCGAGTTCCGCCGGCAAATCCCGCCGGTCGGTCCGCGCCACACCGCGATCGACTTCCTCCAAGGCCACGATATCCGGCTTCTCGCGGTTGATGGCCTCGGCGGTCCGCAGCAAATCGATCCTGCCATCCGCCCCCGCCCCGTGCTGGATGTTATAAGTCATCACCCGCAAAACCACCGGCACCGAACTCTGCGGCTGCGCCGTGCTGCATCCCGCGAAACTCAAAACCGCAGCGGACACCGCCAAGACCGGGAGTGCGCCGCACCAAAAAATCTTCCTGAGTGTCATCACGAAAAAAATCCGCTTAGAGATATTTCTGCAACAACGGCTTCAATTCCTTGATTGTCTTCGCGGGCCAAACCTTCCGGTCCGTCATGATGGCATTCCTCAAGGCATGGTGACAGGACCAATCGGCAACCTGTGGAATTTTTTCAATGGCTCGCTTCACGACCTCTTTGGCCATCGCCGCGTTCTTGGTCAGGTTTTCAATGACCATTTCCACCGTCACGTGCGCCTCATCCACTTTCCAACAGTCGTAATCCGTGATCATCGCCATCGTGGCATACGCCACCTCCGCCTCACGGGCGCACTTGGCTTCGCCCAGGTTGGTCATGCCAATCACATCATAGCCGGCCCGATGATTGGTGAGCGACTCGGCGCGGGTGCTGAACGCCGGTCCCTCCATGTTGACATAAGTTCCCCCGTTATGGGCGCGCACCTTCATGGTTCGCGCGCTCTCCAGCAGCAACTGCCGAAGCTCCTCGCAGATCGGTTCGGCAAACGCGATATGCGCCACGATACCACGCCCAAAGAAAGTGTGTTCCAGCGACTTCTTGGTGCGATCGAGAAACTGGTCGATGAGCACCACGTCGCACGGCTTGTATTTGGTCTGCAACGAGCCCACCGCGCTGACGCTGATGATCCATTCCACGCCCAGCTTTTTCATGCCGTAAATATTGGCGCGGTGATTAAGTTCGCTCGGCAACACGCGGTGCCCGCGCCCGTGCCGCGGCAGGAACACCACTTCCCGTCCGCTCAGTTCACCGGTAAGAAACTGGTCCGACGGCGCGCCAAAGGGTGTCTTAACCTCAACCCATTTCTGCCGGGTGAACCCTTCGATGTGATAGAGGCCACTGCCTCCGATGATGCCAACTCGATTTGCTGCCATAGTTTCGCAAATCTAAACACCGTCGGCAGGCCCAAAAAAGACAAAAATGCAAGGAAACGAACGGTCGCCTCGCCAACCCTCAACAAACCTGTTTGAACCAAGCCGTCGGAACCACTCACCCTGCCCCGATAGGTTGGGCCGTCCTGGCAGCTTCAATCTCCAGCCAATTGCCGTTGGGATCCCGGATTTTGAGCAGATCGGCACCTTCCTCCGCAGTCTCCAATTCGGCTTCATAGCCATGCAGGGGCGCGCGGTGCCGGAGGCAGTAAAGAACTTCTGCCACCGGCACCTCCAGGCGATACGAAACCAACCCCACACTATTCGGCGGCGGTGCGGTCCGACCAGCCCACGTGTTGACCGCCACATGATGGTGATAGCCACCCGCCGACAGAAACAACGCGCCCGGATAAGAGCGTTGGGTTACCGCCAACCCCAGAAACTCACCGTAAAACCGCTCGGCCTTCGTCAAATCCGCCACATGCAAATGGACGTGGCCGATATCGGTCGCAATCGGCGGGCCTTCCGTTTCGGATTGTCCCTCGATGGTGGCCAGCAAATCGTCCAGATCAAGCGCTTCCGTGGACATGGCAATCTGGCCCTCGCGCCAGGTCCATTGGGAACGTGGCCGATCCACATACAGTTCAACTCCGTTATGATCAGGGTCGCTGAGATAAATGGCTTCACTGACGATATGATCCGAGGCGCCTTGGATCGGGTAATCCCCTTTCGCGAGCCGCACCAAGGCCTGCGCGAGGTCACTCCGCGCGGGATACCGAATGGCGAAATGATAAAGCCCGGTCGCGTGGGAGGGTCGCGGACAAACGTGTTTATCCTCCGTCAAGACGATGAGCCCCGGCCCTTGCTCCGTGGCCCCCAAAACGGCGTGCTTCGCCGCTTTCTTAATGGCTCGAAACCCCAACAACTCCTGATAGAAACCAAGCGCACGTTCCAAGTCAGCAATCCTTAAATGCACCTGGCTGATACGCGTTTCATCGGGCAATCGGTTCGCGCTCATAATTCAAAATATCCTTTCTCGGTCAAAAGCGAAACTCCTGCCGCAGGGCGTTCCTAATTTCGCTCATCGCGCGACTCACAGCCCGCTCGCGAGTTCTGCGGTTTGTTGCCTCACCGCTTCGATGGCGGCCTCCTTCGCGTTCGGTCCGGCGAGCGTCGGCTCCACGAAGATTTGTTTCACATCGGTAAACCCGATGAACCCCAGGATATGCCGCAGGTAATCACTCTGCTTGTCATAGCCTTCCGCGCCCGTCCCCGGGCCATACGCGCCACCGCGCGCGTAAACCACCACCGCCGGCTTTCCCGTCACCAGGCCTTTATAACCTTCAGCCGGTGTGAAGCTGAACGTCAGCCCCGGTTGAAGCAGCACATCGATATAATGTTTCAGCTTGTAAGGGATGCCAAAATTCCACATCGGGAGCGAAACCAGATATTTGTCTGCGGCTTTGAAATGCTCAATCAAACTCACGACCAGCTTCCAGGCGTTGAACTGGGCTGGAGTGCCCGGTTGCCCGCTCAAGATCGCATATTTTGCTTCAAGCGTGGCGCCATTGAATTCCGGCAGTTCCCGCTGCCAGAGGTCGAGGATTTCGACAGTATCCTCCGGATGCGTGGCGCGATAAACTTCAAGGAATTGGGTTGCGACAGTATTGGACGCGGAGCGCTCGCCGCGCGGGGACGATTGGATGTATAGGAGCTTAGCCATAGGATGAATCTTTAGTTCTCGAGGTTAATTTTCTCGCCAGCGGTCGATCACCACCCGGCAAAGGGTAAATCGCTTGCAACGTGCCAAGTGCGAAGCTGTCCCTGAAATACAACGCAACATGCTGGGCATTAGGCTGGTATTCACTGTGAAGCGGATCGCTTGGTTGGCTGCAAAAACAACGACATATCGTTAACAACCAAGAACCGTTGCCGGATCACCATTATATCGTTTGCTTGAGGTAGTGAGGCTTTGGCCGAATCCAAACACCGGCATGCGGAGCGTTCCTCCAGTAATTGTTAAAACGTAGTTGACTGTCTGGTAAACTACGGTATTGTGGCTTCGAGCACTCGCAGAGTGTTGATTCAACATAGAAAAAAAACCGATATGGGCCGTTGTAGTGATGCTAAAGAGAGATTGATGGACGCCGTGGTCGAGTTGCTTTGGACCGGCTCCTACGGCAGCACGACCATCGACCAAATCTGCGAAAAGGCCGGCGTCAAAAAGGGCAGCTTCTATTATTTCTTCGACTCAAAATGCACCCTCGCCGTGGCCGCCCTGGACGCCGGATTCCAAAAAAAGCGCGAGGAGATGGACTCGCTTTTCTCACCAACCATTCCTCCCTTGGAGCGAATCCGAAAGCATTGCGAACTCTCCTACCAACATCAGGTCAAATTAAAAGAGAAGTTCGGCCACGTTCTGGGCTGCCCGCTTTTCACCCTGGGATCCGAAGTTTGCACTCAGGATCAAAAGCTGCGCGCCAAGGTCCAGGAGATGTTGGATTATCACGGCAAATATTTCGAATCCGCCATCCGTGACGCGCATTCAGAGGGTCTTATTGACGCGCCGGATGCCGCCGCAAAAGCGCGCATGATCGGCGCCCTTTACGAAGGACTCCTCACCCAGGCGCGGATCCAGAACGATCCCGAAGTTCTCCGGGAACTCGCTGGCGGGATCTTTTCGCTGCTGGGCGTGAAAGAGCCTGCGCCCGTTTGAACTTGGAACCGAATCTGGCGACTAAGCATCTACTATATCGTGAATTATCCTATTACCGAAACAGTATGAAAACGAACGTTAAGAACCTGACCAAGACGGATTCCCTTCCCACCCGTTGTTCGAATTCTTGCCGCAAGCTGCTCGCCCAAATCGAGCAGGCAAAGGACGCCATCATCGCGGAATTCCGTGACTCGTTCAAAGCACAGCAACAACTTCTGCACCGCGCCCTGGAGGAAGCCCAAGCTTTGGCTTGCCAGACAGAATTTCCCCTTCTAGTTTTCCCGACGCTTGCGCTGGAGAAAGCCCAGGCGGTCGTGGCAAGGCAGGTCGCTCAGCACCCGGAGCGGACGGCAACGTTCGCTCCCTGACACCTCCCCGACTCTCTAAACAAACAATCTTTGGTAAAAGCTATGTCACATAATCCCTTTTTGCGTCCGCTTCCGACACTAACCACACTAAGTGCGGCCCTCCTCCTGTTGGCGGGTTGTAACGGGCAGGCGGCCAAGCAACAGCAACCACCCACCCCCACCGTGACGGTCGCACCCGTCGAATCGCAGGAATTGGTGGAATGGGATGAGTTCACGGGGCGAACCGAGGCGCTGGAAACGGTCGAAGTCCGTCCCCGCGTTTCCGGCCATGTGCAGGAAGTGCGGTTCCAATCCGGCCAGATGGTCAAGAAGGGCGACGTGCTCTTCGTCGTGGATCCCCGGACCAATCAAGCCGAGTTCAATCGCCGCCAAGCTGAATATGAACAGGCCAAGGTTCACCTTGAAAACGCCGAACGCGAAACCAAACGGACCGCGCGCCTGCTGGTTGACAAAGCCATTTCCACGGAAGAGGCGGAGGGCCGCGAGTCGCGCTTCCAGGAAGCCAGGGCGGCGATGCTCGCCGCGGAAGCCGCGCGTGATTCCGCAAAGCTGGATCTGGAATTTACCGAGGTTCACGCGCCCATTGACGGTCGCATCAGCCGCGCTTTGGTCACGCCCGGCAATTACGTCAGCGGGGTGGCGGGCTTCACCACGTTGCTCACCACCATCGTGACGGTGGATCCCATTTATGTTTACGCGGATGTGGATGAAAACTCGCTGCTGAAATTCAACGCCGTCGCCCGCGCCAGAAAACTGGCGGGCGGGGCCGAAGATAAGATTCCCGTCGAACTGCAACTGGGTGACGAGCAGGGATTCCCCGTGCGCGGCTTCATCGAATCGTTTGATAACCGCCTCGATCCCAACACCGGCAGCATTTTGTTGCGCACGGTCTTCCCGAACCCCGATGGCCTCATCGTGCCGGGATTGTTTGCGCGCATCCGCGTGCCCGCGAGCGAACGGCATTCCGTAATTTTGGTGGAGGAACGCGCCATCGGCACCGACCAGGGCCAGAAATTCGTCATGACGCTCTCGCCCACCAACACCGTCCAATATCGCGCCGTGAAACTCGGTCCCGATGTGAACGGCAAGCGCATCATCCGTGACGGACTCAAGCCGGGTGAACAGGTGGTTGTCAACGGACTCCAACGCATCCGCCCGGGAGTTGCGGTCACCCCGGAAACTGCCACCGCTACGAACTCCCCGGATATCCATACCGCGCAGCGCTGATAGCTCCCACCGCCCGACATCGATTAATACATAAACTGTCATGAAGTTCTCCCATTTCTTCATCCGGCGACCGATTTTTGCCGGCGTGCTTTCGATCATCATTTTCCTCATCGGATTGATCGCGATGTTCCGGCTCCCCATCAGCGAGTATCCGGAGGTCGTCCCGCCCACCATCGTGGTGATGGCGACCTACCCCGGGGCGAACCCGAAGACCATCGCTGAAACCGTCGCCGCCCCGCTGGAGCAAGCCGTCAACGGCGTCGAGAACTCGCTCTATATGTTTTCGCAGTCCACCGGCGACGGCGTCATGACGCTGACTGTGACCTTCGCGCTGGGCACGGACATCGACAAGGCCCAGGTGCAGGTGCAAAATCGCGTGGCTCAGGCGCTGCCCAAAGTCCCCGAGGAAGTCCGCCGCCTGGGCGTCACGACGATCAAGCAATCGCCGGACCTCACAATGGTCGTGCATTTGGTTTCGCCGAACCGCCGTTATGACGAAATCTACCTGCGCAACTATGCCACGCTGCAGGTGAAGGATGTGCTCGCACGCATTCCGGGTGCTGGCTCGGTGCAAGTGTTCGGTTCCGGTGATTACGCCATCCGCGTCTGGCTCGACCCTAACAAGGTCGCCGCCCGCAATCTGACCGCGAGCGATGTCGTCGCCGCCATTCGTGAGCAAAACGTGCAAGTCGCGGCTGGCGGCATCGGTCAGCAACCGGTCAGCCGTCCGGTGGCCACGGAACTCCAGATCAACACGAAGGGCCGGTTGATCGACAAGGAGGAGTTTGAAAACGTCATCGTCAAGACGGGTGCCAACGGCGAGAAGACGCTGCTCAAAGACGTCGCGCGCATTGAGCTCGGCGCTTCCGGTTACGCGCTCCGCTCGTTGCTCGACAACAAAACCGCTGTCGCCATCCCGATCTTCCAGTCTCCCGGTGCGAACGCGATTCAACTATCCAAGGATGTCCGTCGCACCATGGATGAATTAAAGCAGAATTTTCCCGAGGGTGTGGATTACGCCGTGGCGTATGACCCCACGGTTTTCGTCCGGCATTCCATCGAAGCGGTGGTGCACACGCTGGTGGAGGCAATCTTGCTGGTCGTCCTGGTGGTCATCCTCTTCCTGCAAACCTGGCGCGCCTCAATCATCCCGCTGGCCGCCGTGCCGGTATCGCTCGTGGGCACGTTCGCCATCATGTTGGCCTTCGGCTTCAGCATCAACGCCCTCTCGCTCTTCGGCCTCGTCCTCGCCATCGGCATCGTGGTGGACGATGCCATCGTCGTGGTTGAAAACGTGGAGCGTAACATCGCGCTAGGTTTGTCCCCGGTGGAAGCCACCAAGAAAGCGATGAACGAAGTCACCAGCCCGATCATCGCGACAGCGCTGGTTCTCTGCGCGGTGTTCGTTCCCACGGCGTTCATCAGCGGTCTGACCGGCCAGTTTTACAAACAGTTCGCCATCACCATTGCCATCTCGACGATCATTTCGGCTTTCAACTCGCTCACCTTGTCGCCGGCGTTGAGCGCCGTGCTGCTCCGGGACCACAAAGCTCCCAAAGACTGGCTTGCCCGCGCCATGGACAAGGTCCTCGGCTGGTTCTTCCGTCCGTTCAACCGCTTTTTCGCATGGTCCGGCAACAAGTATTCCGCCGGCGTTGGCAACGTGATTCGCAAGAGCGCCATCGCATTGGTGCTCTATGCGGGCCTCGTGCTGCTCACCGGTTGGGGTTTCAACAAGGTGCCGACTGGTTTCGTACCGACTCAAGATAAGCAATACCTCGTCGCCTTCGCGCAATTGCCCGACGGTGCTTCGCTCGATCGCAGCGAGGCCGTGATCCGCCGGATGTCGGAGATCGGCCTTAAAACTCCCGGCGTGCAGAACGCCGTCCAGTTCCCCGGCTTGAGCATCAGCGGTTTCAGCGTCGCCCCGAACGCCGGCATCGTCTTCTTCGGCCTGAAGCCTTTCGAGGAACGCAAGGGAGCAAACCTGAGCGGCCCCGCCATCGCCGGGGCGTTGAACCAGCAGTTCGGTTCCATCCAAGACGCGTTCATTCTCGCGGTGCCGCCCCCGCCCGTGATGGGCCTTGGCACGATTGGTGGTTTCAAGCTGTTCGTGGAGGACCGCGCGGACCTCGGCTACGATGCCTTATACCAAAGCACCCACGCCATGATTGGCAAGGGTTACCAGACGCCCGGTTTGGGCGGACTTTTTTCCACCTTCACCGTCAACGTCCCGCAATTGGACGCTGACATCGACCGTGTGAAAGCGAAGACTCAGGGTGTGCCGCTGGAAAATCTTTTTGAGACCATGCAGATCTATCTTGGCTCGCTTTACGTAAATGATTTCAACCGCTTCGGACGCACCTTCCAGGTCATCGCGCAAGCGGACGCGAAATTCCGTGAACATCCGGAGGACATCACCCGCCTCAAAACCCGCAATGCCAAGGGGCAGATGGTCTCCCTCGGCGCGTTGGTGAGGGTGAAGGACGCTCACGGCCCAGATCGCGCGATGCGTTACAATGGTTACCCGGCGGCGGAAATCAACGGCGGCCCGGCCCCCGGCTTCAGCTCCGGTGAAGCCGAAACCCTCATGGCCAAATTGGCGGAGGAAAGTCTGCCCAAAGGCATGCGCTATGAGTGGACTGACCTGACCTACCAGCGAATCCTCGCCGGCAACACCGCGGTCTATGTCTATCCGTTGTGCCTCCTGCTCGTCTTCCTCGTGCTGGCCGCATTATACGAAAGTTTCCGCCTCCCGCTGGCCATCATCCTGATCGTGCCGATGTGCCTGCTCTTCGCCATCACCGGCGTGTGGCTCAAGGGCAGCGACAACAACATCTTCACGCAGATCGGTTTGATCGTGCTGGTCGGTCTCGCCTGCAAAAACGCCATTCTCATCGTCGAGTTCGCCAAAGAGCGACAAGACGAAGGGATGTCGCCGTATGATGCCGCCATCGAAGCCTGCCGCCTTCGACTGCGGCCGATTTTGATGACCTCCATCGCGTTCATCGCGGGCGTCTTCCCGCTGGTGATCGCCACCGGCGCCGGTGCGGAAATGCGCCAGGCCATGGGTGTTGCGGTGTTCGCCGGGATGATTGGCGTCACCCTGTTCGGTCTCTTCCTCACCCCCGTTTTCTATGTGGTGCTGATGAAACTCGGGCGGAAGAAAGCCCCGAAATCTGAAGCGCCCGCGCATCCTCCCGGCGTGGGCGGTAAAGCGATTGCCACCGGGGCTGCCATTCTCCTGCTGCTGGCGGTGGTCATCATGGGCGCCCATGCGGCAGGTAATCGCGACAACGTGCAAACCGGCAAATCGATCACCTCCGCTCAGCCAGCCCCCGAAATGGCCGGCGCGGGCGATCCCCGCCCGTCATCGATTGCTCACCATCATTCCTCCGACCAGATTCCATAAACCGGATTCAAAACGGATCCCGATCATGCTCACACTATTATTCATCGTAATGGCTTTCGCTTTCCTCTACGGCTACGCTTGGCACAACGAGTCGCCCCGCTCCTAGCCGGTGCGGCTCCGCTCAAGGCTTTCAAACGCTGGCCAAGCGCTTAATGTCTATTTCGAAGCACCGAACCCATGCGACCTGCCAGATCGTCACTCGGGGGACAGAAGGAATTGAGGTCATGCAGAAACGGCGGGCCACCCCATCATCCCTGAGTCCAACATCTCGGCGGAGGTCACGGTTGGCTCCCGGCGCGAAATCACTTAACATTGGTCCAGCGACGCTTCGATTTCACGAACCATCGCCGCGTATTCCTCCTTCAAGGCGCCTTTTTTAAGGTAAGCATCCGCACCCAGAGCCGTGCTCTTGGTAACGTCTTCCCGCAAAGATGATCCTGAAACGACGATCACCACCAGGTCCTGAAAGGCTTGCGTCTGCAGCCATTGCAAAACCTCGAAACCAGTTTTGCGCGGCATCTTCAAATCCAACAACAAAATGTCCGGAAACGGGTAATCGGCACGGTTGGCGAAAACGCCTTCCCCGCTCAGGTACGCCACGGCTTCCTCGCCATCGCAGACCTCGCCCACCACGGCGAGCCGGTGATGTTGGTGAAGCGCTCGGCGCATAAACAGGCGGTCATCTTCCGAATCATCGATCAACAAAACGGTCCGTTTTGATCCAGGCATTTGAGTCATAAAACAGTTTCGACAGAAAACCGGAGGGACGTGAGAAAATCAAGTTGGAAATGCGCTATTGATAAAATGACATTCAACAGGTGCCAGCGGCGCAGAATCAAAGGCCGCGAGGGTTGCCGCCCAGCCCGCCAGGGCGTTCGGAGAGCCGACATTTTATCTTGCGGTTCGATATTAGCTTCCCGTTGCGGGCGACGTTTCCCCGGTTGAATTCGGCCCCTGCTCGAGAGTGAAGCGAAAGGTTGCGCCCTTGTTTACCTCCCCTTCGGCCCAAATCTGCCCGCCGTGCTTGCGAACGATACGCGCGACGATCGCCAGCCCAACCCCCGTCCCGTCGAAGTCCTTCGAAGCATGCAGGCGTTGAAAAACACCAAACAATTTGTTCGCATGTTTCATATCGAATCCAACCCCGTCATCGCGAACGAAGATAAGCAACTCCCCATTCACCTTCATCTGCCCGACTTCGATCAAGGCACGTTCACGCGGCTGGGTGTATTTGACGGCGTTCGAGATCAAATTGGCGAACACCTGCTTCACGAGCGCGGGATCGCACGCCAGGCAGGGCAGATCTCCCACCCGCCACTCGATCTGCCGCCCCTGGATTTCAGATTGGAACCCGGCAATTACCTCCTCAACCAGCAACCTGATCTCGATCTGCTGTCGAACCAATTCCTGTTTCACCACGCAGGATAAATTCAGCAGATCGCTCACGAGCTGCCTCATATATTGTCCCCGCATTCCGATGCGTTGGAGGTAATCCAGCGCTTCCGATGGGATTTGTGCGGCAAAGGTGGTGATCAGCATTTGCGCATAACTTTCAATATGTCTGAGTGGCGCTTGTAAATCGTGGGCCACGGAATAACTGAAGGCTTCCAGTTCCTGGTTCGCCGTCGCCAGCTCCGCCGTGCGCTCCAGCACCCGCCGCTCCAGTTAGCCGTTTATCTTGAGGACTCGATGCTCTGCATTCTGCCGATCGGCAATTTCCTTCTGCAGCGCCTGGTTGACGGCAGCCAATTCCGAGGTCCGTTCCTGGACGCGTAATTCCAATTCATCGTGCGCCAGGCGCAGCCGTTCCGTCTGGCGTTTTAACTGCTCCGTTTTCTTGAACAGTTCGACAAAAACGGAAACCTTCGTGCGCAAGACTTCAGGCAGGACGGGGGTCAGAATATAGTCCACCGCGCCCAGTGAATACCCGCGGGAAACATGAGTCTCGGTATCGCTGATGCCCGTGACGAAAATAATGGGGGTATGCTCCGAGCTTCTCCGCTGCCGGATGAGATACGCCGTCTCGAAGCCATCCATTCCCGGCATGTTGACATCGAGGAGGATCACCGCGAAATCCTGACTCAGCAGACAGCGCAAGGCCTCCTTGCCGGACGAAACCTTGACGAGGTTCTCGCCCAAGCCGGCAATGACGGTTTCCATGGCCAGGCGCTTGTCCTCGCGATCATCCACCAGCAGGATGCTGGCTTTGCCGTCGGAAGCATGCGGGTCAGGCGGCTTCACCCCGGGCGAACCGCCCGTGTCGGCTGGCCGCGCGGACGAGATATCGTAGTTGGTCATAACGGCTTACAATTTATCGATAGAGCCACAGGCGAAGCAGCGAGAGCAGCTCGGTGCTGTCCACCGGTTTGGCGATGTAATCCGAAGCCCCCGCGTGAATGCACTTTTCCCGGTCGCCTTTCATCGCCTTGGCTGTGAGCGCGATAACGGGCAGGGTGCGGAATTTGCTGAACTTGCGAATGGCCCGCATCGTGTCGTAGCCGTCCATATCCGGCATCATGATATCCATCAGCACGACCTCAATATCCGGCACCGCCTGTAACTGCTCCAAGGCGGTCTTCCCGGTCTCGGCGGAAAAAATCCGCATTTCATAACGCTCCAAAAGGCTGGTCATCGCGAAGATGTTGCGGATGTCATCATCCACGATCAGTATCCGTTTATCCTTCAGCACCGCCTCGGTCTGGTGCAATTTCAGGATGGCCGACCGTTTGGCCTCGGGCAGCCGGCTCAGGTTGCAGTGCAGAAACAGCGCCGCCTCGTCCAGCAGCCGCTCGAGCGAACGGACCTCCTTTAAATTCATCGTCTGGCCCAAACGCTTCAGGTGGGCTTCATCTTTTTTGGACAATTCCCGGGAGACGTAAACGACCAACGGCACTTCGCCGAGCTGGGCGTCCTTTTTCACCTCCTCCAGCAAATCAAAACCGGTCATATCCGGCAGATCCAGATTGATGACAGCGGCTCCAAAATGATGTTGCCTCAACTTTTCCAGGGTTTCCGCGCCGGTGGCCGCGCAGACTACCTGGATCTCCCCGCCACCAAGCAGCTCGATGATCTGCTGGCGTTGGCTCTCGTCCTGGTTGATCAGGAGCAGGTTTTTTTCCGGGGTTTCGATGAGCCTCGTGATCCGGGCGAACACCTCCCGGAGCGCTTCTTTCGATTTCAACGGCTTGATCAATGCGCCGATGGCGCCCATCCTCAATCCGCGCTCACGCTCCTCCTCCGTGGTGATGAGATGCACGGGAATGTGGCGGCTGGTGGAATCATCTTTCAATCGCGCCAGCACGCGCCAACCATCGATGTCATGCAGGTTGATATCCAGCGTGATGGCATCGGGCTTTCGTTGCTGCACGATCGCCAATGCGTCCGTCCCGCGAGGCGAGATAAGCCCTTTGAAGCCGCTTTCGCGCGCCATCTCCAATAAAAGCTGGGCGAAGCCGGCATCATTTTCAACGATCAATATTACCCGATCTCCGGGCTGGATGTTGTCGCCATCATCATCGAATTGAATCGCCAGTCCGCCGGAAGCTTCCGGCGTGCCGGGCGCACGGTCCATCTCCGGCGCAATCATGATCGTGTCCTGGACAGCGGGAATTGAGGCGGCACGCTTCACCGTCTTGACGGGCACATAAATTTGCGGGAGATACAAGGTGAAGGTGCTGCCTTCGCCGGGGTTGCTGATCAGGCGGATCTCGCCGCCGAGCAAGCGCGCAATTTCCCGGCTGATCGCCAACCCCAAGCCTGTGCCACCGTACTTCCGGCTGGTGCTGCCGTCCGCCTGTTGAAACGCTTCAAAGATGATCTGTTGTTTGTCGGGTGAAATGCCGATCCCGGTATCGCTCACCGAGAAAGCCAGCACCGATCTGGCCCGGTTGAGCGTGTCGTTCTCGGCGCTCCAACCCTCACTCACGGGAGCGACGGAGAGCAGCACCCGGCCTCTTTCCGTGAATTTGAACGCATTAGACAGCAGGTTCTTGAGAATCTGTTGCAGCCGTTTCGCGTCGGTCTGAACGGTCCGCGGCAGGCTGCCGGCGCGCTCCACCTCGAAACTGAGTTTCCGCGACTCCGCAACGTGGCGAAAAGTCCGCTCCACGTAATCCTGCAAATCCCGCAGGGGAACTTCGCCGACGTCCAGAATCACCGTGCCGGATTCGATCTTGGACAGGTCGAGGATGTCATTGATCAGGGCGAGCAAATCATTGCCGGAGGCGTGAATGGTCTTGGAGAATTCGACCTGTTTGGCCGAAAGATTTTGATCTTTGTTTTTGGAAAGCTCATCGGACAGAATCAAAAGGCTGTTCAAAGGTGTCCGCAGTTCGTGGGACATGTTGGCCAGGAACTCGGATTTGTATTTGGAAGTAAGGGCAAGCTGTTCGGCCTTCTCCTCGAGCGCCTGCCGGGCCTGCTCCACTTCGCGATTCTTGCGTCCGACCTCGACATTTT
>JAQGOT010000447.1 GCA_028293465.1 Pedosphaera sp.
TCCTCCGGTGTGGAACGGAGTCTGCTTTGTACCCTTGGATGAATAGTATCGTGTCGCCAGGAGTGTTGCAAAATCCTGCCCAAACGCTGTTGACCGTGTCACCAAATTGTAACCTGTTTGTGAATAAGTTCACATAGTAAACAGTTGCTTTACGCAGATGAACTAGATAACGTATACCAATCAGATTCCATAGTTTAATATAGTTCCGATTCAGACTTGGTTCGGAACCGGAACAAGAAGTAAAACTGACAGCCCTGAATGACCGCATTTTCTAAGTCTCGCCGTCCCTGTGCCTTCACCCTGATCGAGCTTTTGGTGGTAATCGCCATAATTGCAATTCTCGCTGGGTTGCTGTTGCCTGCACTCGCCAGGGCCAAGAGCAAGGCCCAAGCAACGAGTTGCCTGAACAACCTGCGGCAGTGGGGGCTGGCGCTCCATATCAGCGCCGGCGATAACAACGACACAATGCCCCGTGATGGCACGGATAACGGCGGTCAGTACGGGGTGGATACGGGGAAAACGACTGGGGCGGGCAGTCCAGTTGATGAGTTCGCTTGGTTTAATATACTGCCGCCTGCCGTGGCCAACCTGCCGCTTTCGACATATTATGGCATGACCGGGTCACCCAAGACGAGGTTCCCCTTCCCAGACAATAATGTGAGCAAAATGTGGCATTGTCCCATGGCCAAGGCCGCCCCCACTGATAACTTCTTAAATGGCGGCACCTTTGGGTTTTTTAGCTATGTGATGAACCTCGATCTGAAGCTCCTCACCAGCATTAACAACGGGGTGGTTGGGAACAGCTATACCTACCCCGAAATGCCCAAAATCGCCAATACCCCGCACGTCTCCTCGGCTGTCCTGCTGACGGAAGTCGCTTTCAGCCCGACCCTCGAAAATTATGTGGCCTCGCCGGATCGTAACGGGATTTTCCCCGCCGCCCGCTGGTCTTACTTCCCCAAGCGTCATAACAACCGGGGCACCCTCGTCTTTGTTGATGGTCATGCCGCCATCTACAAATGGGATGATGTCTACAACAAAGTTGCGACTGGCCGCGAAGAGAAATTTAATCCTGATGTTTGGTGGAACCCCAACCGGGACCGCTGAGTCTTCAGATTTACCTAGAACACTAAATCAGTATTGGAACCCATACCCCAACCATGAAAGTAAAACTCCTAACCCTCGGAACCCTCGCCAGTCTGGGCTTGGCCGCCCTGACCGCTCACGCGAGCGTGCTGCTGCAAGACAATTTCAGCTATATAGACGGTCCGCTGACGAATGTCTCGGCTGGGAAATGGGTACAGCATAGCGGCAACCTTGCCGGCATGCAGGTCGTCAGCGGCGCATTGCAAGTCTCGGCCAGCCTCGCGGATGATTGTAATTCCTCTCTCACCGGTGCTCCCTACGCCAGCAATTCGCCGACCGCCGCGCTGTACTCCAGCTTCACTCTGAATGTTTCCACGTTGCCCACCGCTGGCGGAGCTTATTTTGCTCATTTTAAGGATGCAGGGTTGGGCTCGGCGTTCCGGGGAAGAATTTATGTCGGCACCACTGGGGCGGGTGCGGGTTCCTACCGGTTATCGATTGCAAACAATAGCGGGACACAGGTTCCCTTGGCCACCGATCTGACCCCCGGCACGACTTACACTGTCGTTACCCGATACGTGCTTGGCACCGGTATCGCCACTTTGTGGTTAAGCCCTGCCAACGAAACCGTTGCGGGAACTGTTGCAACTGACGCAATCACTCTCGCAAACGCCATGTCGACATACGCCTTCCGACAAGCTACTGGCGAGGGAGTCATCCTGATTGATAACCTCGTCGTCGGCAGCACCTTCGCTGACGTGGTTCCCGCCAGTGCCGGTTTCAATCCGCCATTTATCAGCGTGCAACCGGTTGGCACAAACGTCGCCTCGGGCACCGCCGCTTCTTTCCGCGTCATCGCCGGCGGCGATAATACCCTCGGCTACCAATGGACTAAAGACAGCACCCCGATCGCCGGGGCCACCGCCAGCGCTTATACCATTGCCAGCACTGTGGTGGGCGACACCGGCGCCTTCGCCGTGGTCGTGACGAACGCCGCAGGCACCATCACCAGCAGCGCCGCCAATCTTGCGGTCAGTTTTGTGGCCACGCCACCCTCGATCACGAATCAACCGCAGAGTCTGACGGTTGCCTATGGAGATACCGCCACGTTCAGCGTCGGGGTTGCTGGCACACAGCCGTTGACCTACCGCTGGACATTCAATGGCACAAATCTTCCCGGTGCCACGTCTTCCGCATTGGCCATCAACAACGCCTTCACCAATAACGCCGGTCCTTATCAGGTCGTCGTCACCAATGCGGTCGGCGCTGCCACCAGCTCCGTCGTCACGCTGACCGTGACCGCGCCCCCGTTGACCAACATCGCCTTCGTGCACTCCACGGTGGACACGGTCAATTATCGCCCCACAAACACCACCGCGCTCTACACGATTGAGGGTATCGTGACCACCTGGGGGCCCTTGACCCCCGCTGGCAACGTCCTGTTTTACATGCAGGATGCCACGGCTGGTATCGCCGTATTTTGGGGCGGTGCCCCGGACGGCTCCCAGCCTAACGCCGGTGACCGCGTCCGTGTGACCGCACCAGTGACCAGCTTCAACGGTCTGCTCGAATCCTCGCCGGTCTTCACCAATGTGCAGCACAGTGTGGTGATCGTGAGCACGGGTAATGCTCTACCCACTCCCGTGCCAGTTCCTTTCGACGCCAGCCAGAATGATCCAATCGTCATGGATGCCCTCGAAGGCACTTATGTCGTCGCCTCGAACGTGGTGCTCGATGCCAGCTCCACGACGTTCATCTCCGCCTCCGCCGGCGAAAACCTCACCGATACCAACGGCCAGACATTCTCGATGTTCATCAACGCCAGCACCGACATCCCTAGCCAAACGAAGCCGGAAGGCACCGTCACCGTTTATGGTGTTTTAGGCCAGTTCGACGCTTCCGATCCCCGGACCTCGGGCTACCAGATCATCCCCAGCCGTTACGCTGATATCGTTTCCGGTCTCAAAGGCGCGACCGCGCGCTTCACGAACGTTTTGGAAAACCTCGGCCGTTTAGGCAATCCTCCCACGAACACAGTCGCCGAAAATGTGCTGCGTCCCGGCGAAAAACTCACGATGTCGGTCACCGTTACCAATTATGACGGCGGTTCCGTGACCATCACGCCACTGACCGCCGGATTGCCCGCGAGTGCGTCCTGGTCCACGGGCCCCCTCACCGGCACCAACGTGGCCACCAGCTTTGTGTTCCAACCCGTGCAGGCTGACGCTGGTGTGAACTACACCATCGCTCTCCGCATGGCCAACAGCAGTGTTGTAACAACCAACACTTGGACCGTCTACGTCCCGACCCTCGTGGAGCAGAAAATCTACATCAGCGAATTCCTGGCCAACCCGACAAGCGACAGTAATTCGCCCTCCTACAATCCGCTCCATCGCCCGAGCGTTCAGGTCACCAGCGTCACGACAGCTGATGAATATGTCGAGATCGCGAATCTCTCCGGCACCGATGTGGATTTATACAATTGGAGCATCGCCGACGCGGTATCGGTTCGTCATCGCTTCTTCAACGGCGCGCCGAGCGAGACGTTGGGAGCCTCGAACGCCATCGTGGTGTTTGGCGGGCCCGCGAATACCAACACGCCTGTTCTAAGCGTGCCTGCATTCCCGGCGGATGTGGGATCTTCCCCCACCTTGGCGCTGAATGACACGGGCTCAGAAACCATTATTCTGCGCAACGCAACCAGCAACATCGTGGACCGGGTGGTTTACAACGGGACGAATCTCGCAACCGGCGTCTCCCTGTCGCGTTTCCCAACGGTCAACGATGCGTTCGTGCTCCAGTCGTATGTCAGCACCAACTCGTCCACGGTTGGCGGGCAGTATGACGGTGGCGCTTGGAACCAAGTGACCAAGGTGCCTGCCGCCGTCTCTGGTGTCGTTGTCACCGCCGGCAACCCCCTCAGTCTGAGCTTCACAGCCCTTACGAACAAGGCCTCCACGCTCTGGCAAGCCGACAACGTTGGTGATCACTTCCGGGTAGTCAATGGTCGGCAGTTCCCGACCGTCGCCGGCTCGTTCAGCATCACGAACCCGCCTCCCGCGCACCAGTTCTACTTCATAACCACGCAGTAGTCCTGCCTGGCTGTCAATTGCTCACGGGCGCTCCGGCTTCTGCCGGAGCGCCTTTTGGTTTTTATGGCAATTTTTCTTCCGCTTTTGGGACCGTTTGGCGTACGCTGGCGGTGTTAATGAACCGAGCTGTTTTTCTGGATCGCGACGGGACGATGATTGAGGAGAAGGAATACCTCTATCAACCCGAGAAGGTGGTTATTTTTCCCGGGGTTGGCGCGGCGTTGCGGCAGTTGCAGGAGGCGGGGTTCAGTCTCTTCGTCGTTACGAACCAGTCAGGGATTGGGCGTGGATACTACACCCTGGCCGACATGGAGAATGTGCACCGGCATCTGGTCCAGGAATTGGCGCGGGAAGGGGTGCGGTTTGAGAAAATCTATTTCGCGCCGGAAGCGCCCGACCAACCTAGCCGGGGGCGGAAACCGTCACCGCAGCTCTTGTTCGATGCGCGGGACGAGTTCGGCGTTGATTTGAGCCGCAGTTATATGATTGGCGACAAGTTGCTCGATTTGGAGTGCGGCTGGAATGCCGGGGTGAAGCAGAGTTTGCTCGTGCGGACCGGTTATGGGGCGGAATTGGAGCGGCAATCGGCCGATAAACTGGCGAAAGCGGTCGTGGTGGACGATTTGACAGCGGCAGCCGGGTGGATACTTGCTCAGGACGTGCGCACTCCGTAAGCGGCGGTTCGCCTCGACCGGAGTCATCCGGCACCTCCAATGGCTTTTCTTGGCATCGGCGCTTAATCTATGGCTTAATCGGGGGCGATGAACATCATTGGCATCATTCCGGCCCGTTATGCCTCCACCCGGTTCCCGGGCAAGCCCCTGGCGTTGATCGCCGGCAAGCCGCTGATTCAACATGTGGTGGAGCAATGCCAGCAGGCCAAAACCTTGAGCGACGTGATCGTGGCGACCGATGACACGCGCATCTGGGAGGTGGCCCAGAACTTTTGCCGCGTGGAAATGACCTCGCCCGACCACCCGAGCGGCACGGATCGGCTGGCGGAAGTGATCCAGCGCTGCCGGTGCGATGCGGTCGTGAACATCCAGGGGGATGAGCCGTTGATCGATCCGTCGGTGGTGGATGCGGTGGCCAAAGCCCTGACGGACAACGAAATGTCCACCGCCGCCACCCTGGTGCGGGAGTTGGGGGAATACGATAATCCCAATGTCGTAAAAGTCGTTGTCAATGCTGCCAATCGGGCCTTATATTTTTCCCGGCGCACGATTCCGTATCTGCGCGATGCCGCCAGTCGTTCGGTTGCCGAGCAGTTGGCGGCGTTTCCATTTCTGAAACATATTGGGATATACGGTTACCGCCGCGAAACCTTGCTGCGGTTGGTGACTTTTCCCGTGTCGCCGCTGGAACAGGCGGAGAAGCTGGAGCAATTGCGGGCGTTGGAAAACGGGATCCCGATTGCCGTGGTGAGGGTCGAGTACGACAGCGTGGGCGTGGATGTGCCGGCGGACGTTTTGCGGGTGGAAAAGATTTTAAGTTCGGGCGGCCGTTGAGTTGGTTTCGGTATTTGGGATTTGGGTTATTCTTTGGTCATCATTTTTAATTCATGAAGTACATTTTTGTAACGGGCGGTGTGGTGAGTTCGCTGGGCAAGGGCCTGACGGCGGCGGCCTTGGGCACGCTGCTGGAGAATCGCGGGCTCAAAGTCACGCTTCAGAAGTTCGACCCCTACCTGAACGTGGACCCGGGCACGATGAACCCGTATCAACACGGCGAGGTTTATGTGCTCGACGACGGCGCCGAGACGGATTTGGACCTGGGCCATTACGAGCGCTTCACCAACGTCAAGCTCACCCGCGTCAATAATCTTACCAGCGGCCAGGTTTATCAGACCGTGCTGGACAAGGAACGCCGCGGCGATTATCTCGGCAAGACCGTGCAGGTCATCCCGCACGTGACCGACGAAATCAAGAACCGCATCCACCAACTCGCCGAGCAATCCAAGGCCGACGTCGTCATCACCGAAATCGGCGGCACGACCGGGGACATTGAAGGCCTGCCGTTTCTGGAAGCCATCCGCGAATTTGCCCTCGAAGTCGGCTATAACAACGCGATTTTTCTGCACGTCACCTATGTGCCCTTCATCAAGGCGGCGGGTGAACTGAAGACCAAGCCGACGCAACAATCGGTGGCCAAGCTGCGCGAAATCGGCATCGCGCCGCACATTCTCGTCTGCCGCTGCGAACGCCCGCTCGACAAGGAACTGCGCCATAAAATTTCCATGTTCTGCAACGTCCCCTTCGAGGCGGTGATCGAGGAAAAGGACGTGGACCACAGCATCTACGAAGTGCCGCTGATGTTGCAGCGGGAGCGCGTGGATGACCTCGTCTGCAAGCTCTTGCACATTGACGCGCCCGCGCCGAACATGACGCACTGGCAGGAGATCATCCGCAAGCTCATCGCGCCGCAACACCGGGTCCGCATCGGCGTGGTGGGCAAATACATCGAATTGAACGATGCCTACAAATCAGTTTACGAGGCGATCATCCACGGCGGCGTGGCCAACGATTGCGGGGTCGAAATCGTCAAGGTGGATGCCGAGTCGATCGAGCGGGAAGGGCCGGAGAAAATTTTGAAGGGGCTGGGCGGCATCCTGGTTCCCGGCGGTTTCGGCGAGCGCGGCATCGAGGGCAAAATCACGGCGGCCAAATACGCGCGGGAAAACCACATTCCCTACCTGGGCCTTTGCTTGGGCATGCAGATCGCCACGATTGAATTCGCGCGCAATGTTTTGAAACTGGAGAAGGCGCACTCCACGGAGTTCGATGTCAACACCCCGCATCCGGTGATCGCGCTGCTCGACGAGCAAAAGAAAGTGACGAAAAAGGGCGGGACAATGCGGCTGGGTTCACAGCCCTGCCAGTTGGTCGTCGGCACCAAGGCGGCGCACCTGTACGGTGCTTTCGTGGTGAACGAGCGCCATCGCCATCGCTACGAGTTCAACAACGCGTATCGCGACCGGTTCGCCAAAGCGGACTTTGTTTTCAGCGGCAACTCCGTCGATGGCAAGCTCGTGGAAGTGATCGAGCTGGCGAACCATCCGTTTTTCATCGCGAGCCAGTTCCATCCCGAATTTCATAGCAAGCCGCACCAGCCGCATCCGTTGTTTCGGGGTTTCATTGCGGCGGCGCATGCTCATACCCATAAAAAGCCCTTGTAGGAAGGCAGCCTGACCAGGCTGATTTGAGGGCGGGCGCCGCGAAGCGCCCGCCGTTGAACTCAGCCCTCCGCCTTCTGCGTTTGTACCGTGACGTACTCAGAAGCCATAAAGTTTCTCTACGACCTCCAGTTGTTCGGGGCCAAGCTCGGATTGGAAAATACGTTCGAGTTGGCCGCGCTCGCCGGCAACCCGCAGGACAAGCTGCGGTTCATCCATGTGGCCGGCACCAA